>NZ_JAKUGE010000067.1:0-26323 GCF_022663795.1 Bacillus cereus group sp. BfR-BA-01349 | reverse complement strand
AAACTAAAAGGATTGTCCCCTGTGCAATACAGAGTTCAATCCTTAGTAGCTGCTTAATATATTTGTCTAATTTTTTGGGTTCAGTTCAGTATGTGATAGTCTGTTTTTTCTTATTTAAAGTTAGAAAAATAGTTCATGGTATAATTTATTAGTCTGTAAACAGTATTTGGAGGGAAAATGATGTCTATGTTTGAAGAAGAGAAAGTAATTTATACAAAAAGATTATTCATGAGGAAACCAATTGTAGAAGATATTGATCAGTTTTATAACATATTAAAAAAAGATACTGTTGGCAAATGGCTGGCTAAATCAAGAGGAATGTCGAAGGAAGAAACAAATGACTATATCGGGCAACTTATCTTACATTGGGAACAGTTTGAATTTGGAGTATGGTTGTTATTTAATAGTGAAACAGGAAAGCTTTTAGGACATTGTGGTTTAAGAAAGGTAGATGAAACAGGTGAAATAGAAATTATGTATCTCCTTGACCCAGAACATTGGAGGAATGGGTATGCATTAGAAGCAGCAGAGGCTTCCATTAAATATGCAATAGAGACTTTGAATGTAACAAGAATAATTGCTAGAGTTAAAGTAGAAAATGAGAGCTCGAAAAAACTTTTACGAAAGCTCGGGTTTATATATACCCATGAAGTTGATCATAGCGGGCGCTTATTATCATATTTTGAACTCCATACATCATCCAAAGAATTCTAGACATTTCATATGTGTTTTCATTGTTAAAAAATAAAATTATTACTAAAATTCCAGTGTGAAATTTATGTAGAATCTTGTATAATTAACGTGTTTCTATGGAAACATTTTTTGTGCTATTTATATAGGACTTAATAGAACAAGTAAGGAAATACATACATGTATATAATAGATAAATAGAATGGAACATGTATAGAGAAAAAGGAGAGAAAAGATGACGTGTCAAAAACAAGGGTTACAATTTAATAACGATAGAAAGAGGGACAGAAGATGAAAATGAAGCATGCTTTTGGTCCTATAATTTTAGCGTGTGTGCTTTTTTTCATTATCATTCTAATCCCATCGAAAAGTTTAGTGTCGCTTATTAGTGATAAGAAGGTAGAAGATGCGGCAACTTCTTTACAAAAAGAGAAATTACAAAGTGTTTTCTTACAGCAAAAAATGTTAGAGAATTCACAGTATTTACCGATGTACGGTTCATCAGAATTTTTACGAATGGATGCATATCATCCGTCTAATTATTTCAAAGTAAATCCAGCTGGTTTTACACCGTTTTTAATTGGAACTGGTGGTACACAAAGTTTAGCTCATATTTTAAATATGACATCTACTATGGATGAATTAGAAGGTAAAAAAGTAGTCTTTGTTCTTTCACCACAATGGTTTACAAAGACTGGTGTATCACAAGGGGATTTCACTAATAATTTCTCCAAACAACAAGCATATCATTTTATTTTTAATGATGAGATAAATCCAGAAATGAAGAAGCAAATCGCGAAACGGCTATTAGATTATAAAGTTGTTCAAGAAGATGATATATTAAAAAATTCATTAGAAGGTATTGTATATAATGATACGAAACATAACATAAAAGCAGGTTTAGTTAAACCACTTGCTTATATGCATCGAAATATTTTAGATCATAGAGATTTATTTAACTCTTTATTTAAAATCGAACCGATGAAAGAGAAAACAAATATCGGACTGCGTTCAATTTCTTGGGAAGACGCACGTAAACACGCAGAACAAGAAGGGAAAGCGGAGTCTACTACAAATACATTCGGAATTGAAAATCCGTATTATCATAAGAATAATCTGAAGAAAAAACTAAAAGGTTTAAAAAACTTTAGAGCAAATGAAACATATGATGAATCACCAGAATACGATGATTTACAAATTATTTTAGATTTATTTAAAGAGAAAAATGTCAAACCACTCTTTATTTCTGTACCTGTAAATGGGCCTTGGTATGATTATACTGGCTTCCCGAAAGAACGCCGTGAAGTGTATTATAAAAAAGTTCGAGAACAGGTTGAGAAAGCAGGATATCCAGTAGTTGATTTCTCTGGTCATGAATATGATAAGTATTTCTTAAAAGATACAATTCATTTGGGCTGGAAAGGTTGGATTTATTTTGATGAAGCAGCGCAGAAATTTAATTCTGAGAAATAAAGTATAGAAATCGGAATGGCTATGAGCCGTTCCGATTTTTTTAGTATAGAGGATTTTGGTGAGGACAATTTGGGAATGCATGTATATCTTGAACCTGTCTATAATCATAATGTTTCATTGTGAACTGGGCTTGATAAAGGTATTCATACACATATAATTGACCATCGTGCGCTGAACATAATACACCAGAAGTTCCTTGCCCATTTATGAAGGAAATACCGATAGGGCGTCCGATTAAGTATGGTATTTTTTGCTGCCAATGCATAGAGGAATCACTCCTTTTTGAGATAATATACGAAAGAAATGATTGAATGGTTGCTTATCCATGTAAATGTAGATGGAAAGGTGTTATATAATTCCTGAAGATTAATATAAATAAAAAACCGCTATAACTCCAAATGAATTTATAGCGGTTTTTGTTATATTCTTAAGTAAGATTTTTACGCTTTTTTGTCCATTTTTTTATAACGAAGTATAAAAGTATAAGTACGACGCCACCAATTGCGAATGATTTCACATACGGACCAGCAATATCGTTAATATTCTCCCAATTTTCACCTAGTTTTTCACCTAAATAAATGAAAATAATAGACCAAGGGATAATCGCAAGTGCTGTTAATGTAGTGAAACGTAGTAATGGCATTTTTGTAATACCAGCAGGAATTGAAATCGCATGACGCACTACTGGAATGAAGCGTGCTGTAAAAATGACGCCAGTTCCGTAACGATTAAACCAATCTTCTGCAGCATCTATTTGTTTTTTATGTATGAAAATATATTTTCCATAACGTTCTAATATAGGGCGTCCGCCGTATCGTCCAAGCCAATAAATAAAGATTTGGGCAATAACACCGCCAATTGTACCGAATACAACTGCGCCTATAAATGAGATACTTCCATTGAATACTAAGTATCCTGCATAAGCAAGGACAATTTCACTTGGGATAATCTCAATCATAAGTCCAAGCATAATGCCCCAATAACCTAATCCTTCAAAAAACGTTAATACTGAATGAATAAAACTACTTAACATTGTTGCACCTTCTAGTTTATGAATTTTTGAGTATAAGAACCTTTTATTTAATCACATAAAAGGTTCACCATGTGTAGATTATACCTTATTTGCATAGGGGATTGCTATTTCAACTTTTTTATGTCTCTCATAAGTATTATAGTAAAGTATATAAGCCACGTTTTCATGAAGGGTTAATGAAAAGATTATTAAAAATTTCTCATATATCAATGATAATAGACTGAAAATTAAGTATAATGGTATGGGCCTTTCATTTACAAAAATAGGAGGAGAACGTATGTATATTACAGATCCGATTTATGGACCAATCTCTATTCGTGATAGAGATATCCTTCGATTGATAGATACAAAAGCATTTCAAAGGTTGGCGTATATTAAACAACAAGGACATACTTATTTTTTACATGAGAACGCAATACATACAAGAGAAGAACATTCGATAGGTGTATATGCACTAGTAAATAAAGTGATAGAACATCTTACTGAGATTGGTGACATACATTTATCGAAATATGAACGAAAGCTAGTATCTACTGTAGCCCTTCTACACGATGTTGGACATGGGCCATATTCACATTTTTTTCAGCAAATATCGGGTGAAAATCATAGTGAGTGGACGGTACGAATCATTCAAGAGGACGAAGAAATACGTACGATTTTAAATCAAACACCTAGATTATTAGATGATGTAACGAAAGCTTTAACAGAAGATGGAGTTTTTCCAATTATAGATGAGCTCTTATTTAATTCATTAGGAATGGATCAATTAGATTTTTGGAATAGAGATTTATATTACTCATCGCTTGAATTAGAAGGTTTACAGATAGAAGGATTGATTGCTAACATGCGTTTAATTGACGGTAAACTTGTTATTGAAGAATCGGGAATCCCCTTCATCGAACAATTAATGAAAATGAAAGAAGGGCTTTACAATAATGGATTTGGCCATCCGTTTGTGATAGGAAAAGATATATTGCTGCAAACAATTTTTAAAATGATAGAGGAGAAAAATCTTTCGTTCTATACTCCTGAACTTCAAAACTTCTTTCATAAAGGAGAGAAGTTAGAAGTAGAAGACTTTCTTCCGTTACAAGATGAAATGATTTTAAATGAAATACAGTGCTTTGCAAAATCAGATGATGTTGAAATAGTATCTTTAATTCAACTTTATGTTTCAACAACTAAAAGTTTATCATTTCAAAAAGGAGTGGAGGGTGATTTTAAAAAGGAAAATAACAATTTAGCGATAATAACTGAGAAAAAGGCGTACAGTTCATATGCAGGTGGTATTTACGTCCATAGTGAGGGGCAGTTAGAGGACATTTTAGAGAAATCAAATTTCATTCAAGAGATAGTAAATTTGCCTAAAAAAGAATATGCCTATTCAATTTGATTTGGTTCGAAAATAAAAAATGAATGAGATGGAAACGTAAATTTAGAGGAGGGAATAAAATACATGAAACATAAAATTGCTGTACTGGCAGATGTACATGGAAATGCAACTGCTTTAAAAGCAGTTATCGAAGATTCTATGAAAGAAGGTGTGACTGATTATTGGTTTTTAGGAGATTTAATTATGCCTGGTCCTGGATCGAATGATTTGTTTGAAATATTAGAAAGCATTAACGTTGATACTTATGTACAAGGAAACTGGGAAGATAGTTTTCTTGACGTTCTTAATAAAAATATTGATATTGATAACGCAACTGATATTTATGTTTCTAGATTAGTTCAGTATCAATGTGAAAACCTGGATGAAAATTATATTAAGCATGTTAAAAATTTACCATTACATATAACAAAACAGGTTAATGATTTATCAATCAGTATTAGTCATAATCTACAAAATAAAAATTACGGAGGAGATTTGTGGCCCACTAATAATCAGGAACAGTTTGATCGGCTATTTGATCGTGATTATGATATTGCGATTTACGCTCATACCCACCATCAATTGTTGCGCTATAGTAGCAATGATCAATTAATTATTAACCCAGGAACAGTTGGACAACCTTTTTACAAGTGGAATAAGCTAAATTCTGACTTGCGTGCTCAGTATGCAATTCTTGAAATTGATGAGGCAGGGATTACTGATGTGAGGTTTAAAAAGGTTTTTTACGATGTAGAAAAGGAATATAAAAATGCCATGAATAAAAATCTTCCTTACATTGATTTATATCGTGAGCTGTTAGAGACAGGAAAAACTCATACGCATGATATTGAATTATTACAAGAAATTAATGACAAATATAATTATAAAGATGAAGTAATTAAGTTTATCGAGAAAATCTGATAGGAATTTAATAGAAAGAAATGAACATTGTTGAATGTTAGGTTAGTAATGATTTTTACATAATACATAATCAAGAGTTATTTTATAATGAAACTTAGATGTAAAATGATTTTTGTATTTTATATTGATTGAAAACAAGCATCCCCCTGTCCTAGGTATATGACGGGGGGATGCTTGTTTTTTTAAGGCTTCACATCTAAGTTCTGTAAAAATAAAGTTGCTGTTACGTAACGCTTTGCTAACATTTGTACATAAGCGGTATGTACAGAAAGGGTCGCAATAATAATAGCGTTACGAATTGCTTCGCGTTGTTCGTTATTAATTTGATCGAACTTACTTGCGATTTTATCAGCTTTTTCTTTTACGATGTTTTCAATTGTATGAACGGTATCTGTTGCATTCAATTGTAAGCAATTTCCTTGATTGAGTTCTTCAAATAGAGAAGAGTATGCTACATATAAATGAACAGGATTGATTAAATCATCACTTCGATCAGCTGGATCATTTACAATAAGGCGTAATAGCTTACGAATGGATTCAAAATCAAGTGCTGTTTTTAAATCTTCGACAATAAATAGTAAGGCTGCTTGTTCAATTGAATATTTTTTCCCTTTTTGAGGAGAGCCAATCATTTCTTTTATATCTCGTTTCACCCAGTTTTGCATAGCAGTTACAGAGAAACTTGTGTTTTCAATCTGATTGCCAAGCGCAACTATTTCATTTAAAGAAAAACCGACATCAGTATCGTCAATTTTAATCAGCTTTTCAAAAATAGGTGAAAGTGCGGTAGTAATAAAAGCTGTAACGCTTTGTCCGCTTTCAATATCTTTTTTATGTGACTTTGCCCAAGCTTCTTGTAAAATACCGAGAGGCTTTTTCGTATTCCATCCTCTTAGTGATAGAAGAAGGGTAGCCATTTCGTTTCGTGTGAGATGAAATGTTTCCATCTTTTCACCTCCAAAATAATAAAAAGTTCTTATGAACTTATAATATGTTTGGTTTCATTTAAAGTCAATTCTGTTTTGCTTAATTTTTCCTTTGTGACCAAACTGTTGAAAGTAAATAATACTTGCATATTTCGACAAAAGTTCATATAATAAGTTCATAAGAACCTTTAAAATGTTTTTAAAAACAAATCTATCATTCTGAATTTACTAGAAAGATAGATTTCACATATATCTATATAAAAGGAGAATGGATATAATATGTTGAAAAAACTTGTAGCAGTAATGACAGCATTCATGGTTATCTTTGGGGCTAGTAGCTTTATGTTCGTAGATCATGCAGCAGCGAAAAGTTACAAATCTGGTAAAAAATCATTTACACCAAGTTCAGGTCAAAAGTCAAAAGTTGATTTAAACAAAAAAGACTCAAATGTAAATTCTCAAAAAACGACTCCAGATTCAAAAACGAAAGCAACAAACACGGCACCAAAAAGTAATAAAGGAAGCTTTATGAAAGGTTTATTACTAGGTGGTCTTGGTGGTTTACTAATGGGTAGCTTATTTGCAAATATGGGAGCTCTTGGTTCTGTATTAGCGTTTATGGTAAATATGTTAGTAATGGCTGGTATCGTAATGTTAGCAGTTCGTGCATTTAAATACTTCAAAGACCAACGTAAGAAGAAGGCAGATGAAGTAGCATGGAAACAATAAAAATTTCTGAACAAGAGCTTATAAATGCGCTTTGTATATATATCGCTGAAAAAAGACAAGTGGGTCCAGAAGAAGTATTAGTTGAACTCATGTATGATGACGACTACGGTTTCTCTGCGGAAGTAGAGGTAAATGGTCGCCAGCAAATTTTAATTCAAGCAAACTTAATCGAAGCTTTACGCTTATTGCTTGACAGAGAATATAATGTCAATCCATTCGCAGCGAGATTACAACTTGAATTAGATGATGAAGAAGGCATTTACGCATTAGCGAAAATTAATAACTCAGATGAGTAGAGAAGAGAGCTGTTGAGAATAATCTCAGCAGCTCTTTTTAGTATGTGCATATGTAGATGAGTAATCACGCCAAATTTCATTCATCTTTCGTCTACCGATATCTACCATCGGATTAAACTGAATTGCAGCTTTCTGACGAACAAAGTGAACGTTTTGAATGGCGTGAGATAATTGTTGGTCGACTATATCACGTTTTTTGCTTGCATATTTAGCAATAGATAGACCTGCAACTGTTCCTTGCGCCATCGCAATTTTTCCGCTTTCAATGCCTGTAATATTGCCGGCTACAAATAAACCAGGAAGAGGGGTTTCCATTGTTTCGGAATGGAGAGGAACGTGTCCGCCTAATTCTGAAATGTAATGGAAGGGACAACCAGCTACAGCTGCAAGTTCGGCAAGTGGGTATAATCCTCCGGCAATACAAACAAAATCTGCTTCATATATTTTCTCTGATCCATTAATAACATTTCCTTTAGAGTCAATATTAGCAATACGTACACCTTCAACTTGATCTGTTCCGATAATTTCAAGAGCTGCTTTCCGAAGGTGAAGTGGCGTTCCGTTTATTTTCATTCCGTTGTTTGGATAGAATGTTAATCCAGCTTTTCGAATCCAATCAAATTTCATAAAGTGGCTACCTATTCGCAAGAAAGCAGAAGGTGCGAGGTGAGCTGCATTTAAAAGAGAGTTTAAAACTTCTTCAGGTTCACCAGCTTTTTGACTTAACTCGCTTTTCTCAGGGAGTACAATATGATCCACTGTAATTCCCGCTAATTGCAATTCACTTAAAATGGCGAAAGACAAAATGTTAGCACCAATAATAATTCCTTTTTTTCCAACTTGCACGCGATGAACATTTGTCATAACTTGAGCTGCTCCAATTGACATCACTCCTGGAAGTGTCCAGCCAGGAAGGGGAATAGAATATTCCGCAGCTCCAGTAGCAAGTAGTACGAAAGGTGCTTCTAACGTACCGATATTAGTATGTACAAACCAATTGTTTTCATCTCTATCTAAATTATAGACCGAAACACCGCACCTGATATGTACTGAAAGTGATTCTGCTTCTTCATGAAGTCGCTTCGATTCTTTTATTCCGTTCCACCATTCTCCAGTAGGCTCTTGATGCAACTGTCCTAACAATCTCCCGCCTGGCTTCATAAATTCATCAATAACGAGCACTTTTAGTCCGAAACGAGCACAAGAAATAGAAGCAGATAATCCCGCTGGCCCTGCACCAATAATAATTACATCACTCATCGTTTTTTCACCATCTCTCTCACGATATTCGGATGCTGTTTCCCGCTTTCAACAACCATGTTTTCTTCTACAACAGTTAAGCATGCGCGTACATTTGTTTGATTATTTACTGTCATGCGGCATTCGGAACAGTGCCCGATATTACAATAAATACCTCGCGGTGTTCCGCTATCTTCATGAACTCTTAATGTCCGTATTCCATTTGCTAACAGGGCAGCAGCTATCGTTTCATGTTCATATGCTTCGTATTGATGACCGTTAAATTGAAAGGTAATACGCTTACTACTTTGTAAAGTGCCTAAAATAGGGTGATGTGTAATTCTACTCATTTACTTTCACCTACCGATCCAAAAGTAACTGCACGTATTGGTGGTTGATATTTTAACGGTAGTTCATTAAGAGTTACGTCAGGATTCGCATTTTCAATCATTCGATCTATCATTATTCTGCATGTGCGACCACCGCAAAATCCCATGCCAGCACGTGTTCTTAGTTTTAATTCTCTTGCCGAGCATTTATATTCAGCAATTGTCGATTGAAGTTGCCCATATGTAACCTCTTCACAACGACAAACGATTAAGTTGTTTTTATTTGTCATGTGTATTCCTCCTCTAGTTCGGTTTTCACAAATTACATATGCAAAAATCATGCCAATATAGAGGAGGAGAGGGCTATCTGTAAATGCCTGATCGGTGCATACTGCTTCTTTATTGAAGTCCAAGTTTCTTTAAACGGTTATATAAAGTAGCCCTTGTTACACCAAGTTGTTTTGCGCATTCTAATTTATTCCCATTTAAAATTCGTAAAGCCCTTTCGATAACTTTTTTCTCATGCTCATCCATCTCTTCTTGTAAAGAAAGGATTGTATTATTGTTGCTGAGTAATAGGGAATGGGCTGTATGGTTGTCTAAAGTTTCAGTCGTATGAAATGGTAAATATTCTTGTTTTATAATTCCGTCTGTTGCGAATACCACAAGCCGTTCAACAACGTTTCGAAGTTCGCGAATATTACCTGGCCAATTGTAATGAAGCAGTTCATGCATAATGCTTGAAGGTAAGTCACGAATTGGTCTGTTATAGTTGATTGAAAAATCGTTTAAGAAAGAATAGGTTAATTCAATAATATCCTCGCGTCTTTCGCGCAGCGGTGGAATCTGCAAGCTAACTACATTTAAGCGGTAATATAAATCTTCTCGGAAAGTTCCTTTTCTCATTTCTTCTTGTAAATCACGATTTGTAGCAGCGATAATACGGAAATCAATATTAATTTCTTTTTCACCACCAACTCGGTAATACTTTCGCTCTTGCAGTACACGTAACAGTTTTACTTGCATATCAAGTGGCATTTCACCTATTTCATCAAGAAATAAAGTACCGCCTTGCGCGAGTTCAATTTTACCTTTTTTTCCTTTACTATTTGCTCCAGAAAACGCCCCACGCTCGTAACCGAATAATTCACTTTCAAATAATGCTTCTGGAATTGCCCCGCAGTTAATCGAAATGAAAGGCGCCTTCGCTGCTTCACTTGCTTCATGAATTGCTTTCGCAAATACTTCTTTTCCAACTCCGCTTTCCCCAAGTATTAAAACAGTTGATTTCACCGAACAAACTTTTCTAGCTAATTGTATCGTTCTTTGTATAACAGGACTTTTTCCATTCATCGCAAGGAATGGATCGGATTCATCTTTATACTTTGCCACTTCTTGTTCTAAACGGTGCATTTCATGTGACATATTAAATAGTTTTTCATTTAAAGCGACTTGATTTGTAACATCTGTTTCTGAAACGACTGCTCCTATAATTTCATCATTACAATAAACTGGATTTGAATTAATTAATACGAATAAATCGGGACGAGGCTGATGGAACTGAGCGACTATGCTTTTTCCATCATGTAAAGATTGTAAAATTTCCAAGTCTTTATAATCAAAAAAACGAGTAATCGGTTGCCCAATAATCTCATTATGGTTGACTGAAAATATTTTTTCAGCACCATCTGTCCAAGTTCGAACGCATTCTTTACTATCAATTACTGTAACAGAAGAGTCAGTTGTTTGTATTACAGTGTCATAAAATGACTGTAGTTCATTGTAGGACTTATAAAGAAATGGAATCATTTGCTGAGAAGTTATACAGCATATCGGCTCATCGTTTTCGTTAAGGATGATAACAGCTAATTCATAAGAAAAAGCGTCAATTAATGCAGTGAATGAGTCATCTACATAAATAATTGCGCAATTATATTCTTCTGTAGTAGAAGGGAGGTAATAAAACCTTTCGTTTATTTTCTTAATGGGATCAAGGCTACATGTATGATTGATTAAAACGCTTTCCAAAAATTCTTGTATAGTCGGAAATGAGAATTCCATAATGTCCTCCTGTTATGTATAAAAATTTTGACAGTGATAAAAAAATAATACACCTATTTACTATGAATTTAAAATATTTTTACAAATAAAAATATTATTTATAAAAATTGTATATGTACAGAATTGGCACGTCAATTGCATAAAAAGAAAGTGAGAGGGCTAGGAAAGGAGGAGTATATTGTGAGGCACTGCGACGTTTTAATTATAGGTGGTGGAATAATAGGGTGTTCTATCGCTTATTACACTTCAAAATACGGAAGAGACGTAACAATCATTGAAAAAGGGGAATTTGTCAGCGGGACGTCTTCACGGTGTGATGGGAATATTTTGGCCATTGATAAAGACCCGGGATTTGATAGTCAAATGTCTTTAGTAAGTCAAAAATTAGTAACTGATTTAAGTGAAGAATTAGAGCATTCATTTGAATATAGGGCACCAGGAAGTATTCTCGTATGTGAGTCAGACGAAGAGATGGAAGCTGCGCAGCAATGGGTAAATCGGCAAAAAGAAGCTGGATTACCGTTTCGAATGCTTGATAGGCAAGATATAAGGGAAGAGTCGCCTTTTTTTGCTGATGATTTATTAGGCGGTTTAGAATGTGCGACGGATTCAACTGTGAATCCATATCTCCTTGCTTTCTCGCTTCTGTCAGAGGCACAAAAGTTTGGCGCAAAAGCTTTTAAGCAGACGGAAGTAAAGAGTATGGAAATAGAGACGGATGGTTCATTTGTTGTAGAAACTACGAATGGAACTTTTACAGCACAACAAGTTGTAAATGCAGCCGGTGTGTGGGCTCCTAAGATTGGTCAGATGTTAAATATAAATATACCAATTGAACCGAGAAAAGGGCATATTATTGTAGCTTCAAGGCAACAACACGTAGGATGCCGTAAAGTAATGGAATTCGGTTATTTAATTTCTAAATTTGGCGGAAAACGAAAAGTGGATGCTTTAACTGAAAAATACGGGGTTGCGCTCGTATTTGAGCCTACTGAAAGTCAAAATTTCTTAATTGGTAGTAGTCGTGAATTTGTAGGATTTCATACGAGGATA
Organism: Bacillus cereus group sp. BfR-BA-01349; assembly: GCF_022663795.1. Taxonomy (NCBI): domain Bacteria; kingdom Bacillati; phylum Bacillota; class Bacilli; order Caryophanales; family Bacillaceae; genus Bacillus; species Bacillus cereus group sp. BfR-BA-01349. The sequence continues at coordinate 14,201 of NZ_JAKUGE010000067.1, read as the reverse complement.
AATAATGAAGTCATTAAATGTATCGCAAATAGAGCAATTCGCTTTTATCCGAAAATGGCAGATATGATGGTAATTCGTTCTTACGCTGGTTTACGTCCGTGGACAGAAGATCATTTACCGATTATTTCACGAGTGGAACATATTCCGAATTATTTCATTGCCGCTGGACATGAAGGTGATGGGATTAGTCTTGCAGCAGTTACTGGAAAAGTAATTGAAGAGTTATTAAATGAAAAAGAGACAATTATTCCTATTGAACCACTTCGTTTGAGTCGTTTTACAGAAAGGGTGTTAAACGGATGAGGTCACAAAGAGTCTTTACGACGATTGATACACACACAGGTGGGAATCCAACGAGGACATTAATTAGTGGACTTCCAAAGTTGATTGGAGAGACGATAGCAGAGAAGATGTTACATATGAAAAAGGAGTATGATTGGATTCGAAAATTGTTAATGAATGAACCGCGTGGTCATGATGTAATGTCAGGAGCATTATTAACAGACCCGTGTCATCCTGAGGCTGATATAGGTGTTATATACATAGAGACAGGTGGATATTTACCGATGTGTGGTCACGATACAATCGGTGTATGTACAGCGTTAGTTGAATCAGGTTTAATTCCGGTAGTTGAACCGATTACTTCTTTAAAACTAGATACACCGGCTGGCTTAGTTGAAGTAGATATTGCTGTTCAAGATGGAAAAGCAAAAGAAGTATCTTTCTGTAACATACCAGCTTTTTTATTGAAAAATATTACTGTACAAGTGAAAGACATTGGAACTATAGAGGCTGATATTGCCTATGGAGGGAATTTTTATGCCATTATTGATGCGAAATCAGTAGGTCTAGAATTAGTACCAGAAAATGCATCTACAATCATCGATAAGGCGATTCATATAAGGAACACAATTAATGAGAAGTTTGAAATCACTCATCCAGAGTATTCGTTTATAAGAGGATTAACACATGTTGAATTTTATACAGATCCTACTCATGAATGTGCGCATGTGAAAAATACAGTTGTTGTACCACCAGGCGGAATAGATCGATCTCCATGCGGTACAGGAACATCTGCGAAGCTAGCTGTATTATACGCTCAGAAAGAAATCGAGATTGGTGAAGAGTTCATTCATGAGAGTATCGTTGGTTCTTTATTTAAAGGATATGTCATGAATACGACACATGTTGAAAATATTGAAGCTGTCATAACGAAAATTACGGGATCAGCTTGGCTTATGGGTATGCATAGATTTTTTTACAATGAAATGGATCCACTTAAAGAAGGATTTTTGCTAATTCCGCCGATGGAACATGAAACGGAGGATATAAAATGAACATTCAAAAAATGTATACAGCAGTAGACGTACATGTAAATGGCGAGGCATTTCGTGTAATGAAAGACGTACCATGCAAATACTACTACAGTTTGGAGCAATTAAATGAACAATTTTCAGGTGAATTAGCAGAAGAGATGAAGCTTTTATTAAATGAACCACGTGGTTTTATCGGTTTGAATGGGTGTATTGTCGTTCCATCTATCTATAATGAAGTGGATGCAGCTGTATTATTTTTTAATCATGAAGGTTCGGTTCCGCTTCATTATGGAGGCATTGTTGCAGTAATAACGATGTTACTCGAAAGTAGGTATTTAAAAAAGAGAGAGTCCAATCAATACAAAATTGAAACGTTATGTGGAATATTTTTAGTTCATGCGTATGTAGAGAATGATGAAGTTATATCGGTTTCGTTTGAAAGCAAACTATGCTATATGATTGAGAAAAATTTACAGGTTGGTAATGTAAGTTATTCTCTTATACAAGCAGATAAAGTATATGCAGTTGTAGAAAAAGGTGCGTATTCGCCAGAAATTCGCATGGAAAACATTTCTGAATTGAAAAGATGGGGAGAAGCTACACTGCAGGCTATACAAAAACAGTCGCTAATAAAAAGGCTTATTTTAGTAGATCCTTCGCAAAAAGAAAAGAACCATATAAAATCGATTACATTTCATGAAGATAACTTTATCGTACGTTCGCCAGGTTTTGTTTCTACTATTGTATCCTATGTTCATGCGTTATTTAAAAATGATTATATGGCGGATAAACCTTTTAAAAATGAAAGTATATTTAATAGTTTTATAACTGTGGAAAAAGTGAAGAAGGAGGAACTAGGATACATTTTCCGTTTTGAAAGTAGAGGATTTATTACAGGGATGCAGACGTTTCTATTAGACCCTACGGATCCATTTCCGGCAGGTTTCTTATTAAAATAAAATGTGATAAGGAGAGATAAATATGCAAAAAATTAAAGGGGCATTCCCAGTATTAATAACACCGATGGATGAATTTCAGGAAATTAATTGGGATGGGGTAAAGCAAAATGTAAATTACTTTATCGAACAAAACGTTGCAGGTATCATCATTAATGGAAGTACAGGAGAGTTTGTAAGTTTATTAAAAGAAGAGCGATTTAAAATGGTAGAAACCGTTTTGAAAGAAATTGATGGCCGTATTCCAGTTATTGTTGGAACTGCTGCGGAAACGACGAAAGAAACAATTGAATATACGAAGCATGCAGAAGCACACGGAGCGGATTGTGCATTAATTATAAACTCTTACTATTGTAAACCGAAGGAAGAGGAGATTTATTTTCATTTTAAAGAAATCTCAAACTCTGTAAATATACCAATTATGTTATACAATAATCCATTTACTTCTGGTGTTGATATGAGTACAGAGCTAATGCTCCGTATTGGAAAAGAGTGTGAAAATGTTACACATATTAAAGAATCTAGCGGAGATATTCGAAAAGCGAGAGATTTAGTAAGACAAAGTGAAGGGGCTTTCCAAGTCTTCTGTGGTTCTGAAGATTTAGTTATGGAATCATATTTAGTTGGTGCCTCGGGATGGGTTTCAGTAGCAGGAAATATCGTTCCCGGTCTCGTTACAAAAATGTATGAGCATTTTCAAAATGGTGAATTAGAAAAGGCGTGGGAAATAAACGATGCTATTTTACCACTTTGCGAGTTTCTTGAAGGATCAGGGAAATATGTTCAAATCGTTAAACGTTCTATGGAATTACATGGGCAAGCGGGAGGACCTTCTCGCTATCCAAGACTAGGGTTAACTGTAGAAGAAGATCAAAAGCTTCAAACGATTTTATCAAATATTGCAGCTCATGCAGCTGTTTAAATAAGGAGGACATAATGTTAAAGACAAATATTGAGCTGAAACCAAAAGTGGAAGCGTTTTTAAATGAAGAAATTAAAATGTTTATTAATGGCGAATTTGTTTCTGCTATTGGCGGAAAGACGTTTGAAACGTACAATCCAGCAACAGAAGATGTTCTAGCTGTCGTATGTGAAGCGCAAGAAGAGGATATTGATGCTGCAGTAAAAGCGGCAAGATCTGCATTTGAATCTGGCCCGTGGGCAGAAATGACTACTGCTGAAAGAGCGCATCTTATTTATAAATTAGCAGATTTAATTGAAGAACATAGAGAAGAATTAGCGCAACTAGAAGCTTTAGATAATGGAAAGCCATACCAAGTAGCACTTGATGATGATATTTCAGCGACTGTAGAAAATTATCGTTATTACGCAGGATGGACTACAAAAATTATTGGGCAAACAATCCCGATTTCAAAAGATTACTTAAATTATACGAGACATGAACCTGTTGGTGTTGTAGGACAAATTATTCCGTGGAATTTTCCGCTTGTTATGTCTTCTTGGAAAATGGGAGCTGCACTGGCGACAGGTTGTACGATTGTATTAAAGCCAGCAGAGCAAACGCCTTTATCTTTACTATATGCAGCGAAACTCTTTAAAGAGGCTGGATTTCCAAACGGCGTTGTAAACTTTGTACCAGGCTTTGGTCCTGAAGCAGGGGCTGCAATTGTAAATCATCACGACATTGATAAAGTTGCTTTTACAGGATCTACTGTTACAGGAAAGTACATTATGCGTCAGTCTGCAGAAATGATTAAGCATGTAACGTTAGAGCTTGGCGGAAAATCACCAAATATCATTTTAGAAGATGCGGACTTGGAAGAAGCGATTAATGGTGCATTCCAAGGTATTATGTATAATCACGGTCAAAATTGTAGCGCAGGATCACGTGTGTTTGTTCATCGTAAACATTATGAAACTGTAGTAGATGCACTTGTGAAAATGGCGAACAACGTAAAACTTGGAGCAGGTATGGAGAAAGAAACGGAAATGGGTCCACTCGTATCTAAGAAACAACAAGAGCGTGTGTTAAATTACATTGAGCAAGGGAAGAAAGAAGGCGCTACAGTTGCGGCTGGTGGTGAACGTGCACTTGAAAAGGGTTATTTCGTTAAGCCAACTGTATTCACAGACGTTACAGACGATATGACAATCGTTAAGGAAGAAATATTTGGACCAGTTGTTGTTGTTCTGCCATTTGATTCGACAGAAGAAGTAATTGAACGAGCGAACAACTCATCCTATGGCCTTGCTGCGGGTGTATGGACGCAAAATATCAAAACGGGTCATCAAGTGGCAAATAAATTAAAAGCAGGAACAGTATGGATTAATGATTATAACTTAGAAAATGCAGCTGCACCATTTGGTGGATATAAACAATCTGGTATTGGCCGCGAATTAGGTTCATATGCGCTTGATAATTATACAGAAGTGAAAAGTGTTTGGGTAAATATAAAGTAATAGGGCGTTTTACTGATAAAAATTGAGGGATGAAATAATGAAAGATGCGGACAACTAGAAAGTTTGATAATAGTTGTCCGTTTTTTTTATATACAAAATTGCTTTTCAAAAGAATGATAAGGGGGATTTGGATGGAGAATTTAGTAGAATGGTTAGTAGGGCAAGTGTGGAGTATCGGTTTAGTTGTTTTTGCATTAGGGGCAGGCGTATATTTCACGATTGCAACACGCTTTTTGCAAATCCGTTATTTTAAAGAGATGATTAAACTATTATTTGAAGGAAAGAGTTCAGAGACGGGAATATCATCTTTTCAGGCATTTTGTTTAGCCTTATCAGGAAGAGTTGGAATTGGTAATATTGCAGGGGTAGCGACAGCAATTGCTTTCGGCGGTCCTGGAGCTGTATTTTGGATGTGGGTAATGGCTTTGTTAGGGGCAGCGAGCGCGTTTGTAGAATCAACATTATCTCAAGTATACAAAAGTAAAATAGGGAATGAATATCACGGCGGTACTCCATATTTCATTGAGAAAGGTTTGAAAATGAAATGGTTTGCAGTCATTGTAGCAGTAGTTGTAACACTTTCATATGGCGTTTTATTACCAGGTATTCAATCTAGTAGTATCGCAGTTGGATTTGAAAACTCTAATGGTATTAGCAAATATATAACTGGTATATTTTTAGTCTTGTTACTAGCAGCAATTATTTTTGGTGGTGTAAAGAGAATTGCTGGCGTTTCTCAAATGCTTGTTCCATTTATGGCAATTGGTTATGTAATTGTTACATGTATCATATTAATTGCGAATGTAACGGAGATTCCAAGTATGTTTGCTTTAATTTTCTCTAGCGCATTTGGTGTAAATGAAATGTTTGGTGGAATTGTTGGTGCAGCTATTGCATGGGGCGTAAAACGCGCTGTATTTTCAAACGTTGCTGGTGTCGGAGAAGCGACGTATAGTTCGGCGGCTGCTGAAGTATCGCATCCCGCAAAACAAGGATTAGTTCAAGCGTTTTCCGTATATATCGATACAATTGTCGTATGTACAGCGACAGCTCTTATGATTTTAATAACAGGTATGTACAATGTTATACCTGAAGGGAAAACCACCATTGTACAAAACATAGGAAATGTGGAAGCTGGTCCAATTTATACACAACAAGCAGTTGAAACTGTGATAACAGGGTTTGGTCCAATATTTATTTCAATTGCGATTTTCTTTTTTGCATTTACAACGTTACTCGCTTACTACTATATCGCTGAAACAACACTTACTTATTTAGATCGTCAACTGAAGTATGGCTGGTTAAAACCAGTTTTAAAATTTGGATTTTTAATTATGGTTTATATCGGTAGCGTTGAATCAGCGTCGCTTTTATGGAATCTTGGAGATTTAGGAATCGGTAGTATGGCATGGTTAAACTTAATCGCAATCTTACTTTTAAGTAAAACCGCATTAAAAGTGTTAAAAGATTATGAAACGCAGAAAAAAGAAGGGAAAGATCCAGTATTTAATCCTAAAAATGTGGGGATTGAAGGATTAACATTTTGGGAAGAAAGAAGTAAAGAGGTTGAAAGAAAAAGTTCTAGAGAAAAAGTTATTGTAGATGATAATTTAAAATTATAACTTAAATTAACTGAAAATTCTTAATTTAAAAGAAGGTATATTACCTCCATTTCATCACATACTACAATAGGTATGGATAATATGACTGGAGGGAATAAGATGGAACATGAGCAACATAGTTCGATAAATGATATTCTACATCATTATAAAGAAGGTATAGGTAGTTTTACAAATCAAATTCCTGAAATCGCTGAGACATATAATGCGTTCACGCAAGCTTGTTTTCCAGAGGGTGCTTTAACAAAAAGAGAAAAGCAACTTATTGCATTAGGAATTAGTTTAGCAACGCAAGATGAGTATTGTACAATTTATCATACAAAAGGTTGTCTTGATCAAGGATGTTCGGATAAAGAGATTCTGGAAGCATGTGGTGTTTCAGCAGCATTTGCTGGCGGAGCTGCGATGAGTCAAGCGGTAACTTTAGTGCAAGAGTGTTTAACAGAACTGAAAAATCAAAAGCATTGAATAAAAAAACGTTTTAAACTTTATGTTTAAAACGTTTTTTATGTGAAATTAAATTTGAGTATAAAAATTATCTAGGATGGGTTCAATTTATGGTTATACAATAATGGGAGAATTTTAAATTTAGTAGGAATGAGAAATAACAACTATTTATTTAGTTTTAAGGTTTTGTAAAAAGCTTCAATTGTTTCATATAATCAATGGCTTTTGTTTTGTTTTTCTGTTTAGAAACATACATACAAATTTTTATCGTTTTCAATTTAATATTCTATATCTTCATAAATAGATTTTTCTACATCAGGAAGAACTGTGTATATACTCTTACCGATTAAAGCTTCTAATTCTTTCTTAATCGCATAAAACCCTTTCCAATGTAAAGATGTATGAGATGTTGTACCATGACGCAAACCAACAGAAATTAATCTTCTTTCCAGCGTAGTAAAGCCATCCGCATCAGCAAGAGCGTCACAAAGAGTAATTACTTTATTGTATAAATCGTAGTTACAATGTTCATTTAATATTTCAACTAACCGGCTTCTCATATGGTCAGGAACGAGACTCCATTCCGCTGCGATATCTATATGTTCATTTTTGCATGGGAATGAGTGTGTCACACAAATAACAGCGTTTCCTGTATACCCTAAATCATTCATATACATATAACCATCATAGGAATGAATGACCGATTTGGTAAAACCTTTGTATCTTCCGATATCATGCAAAAGGGCAGCGTTATATGCTATGTCAGCATCTAGCTTGTACCCTTTTTTTATAAGTTCTATAATTATGTTTTCAGTTGCATGAGCAACATGTAGTGAATGTTCAAACCAAGGGCCCGGGTTTTGTTCATATGCCCATTCGAGTAATTCTTTTGCGTATGTTCTATCTAATATATATTTCATATCGTTATCCTTTCACAAAAAATCATATCTTACTATAAATTCCTCTTATTATTTCATTATTCCTTCTTTAAAAATTGTTACAATGAAACAAAAGGGGGAAAAGTAATGCGAAATTTAGTAATTGAAGAAATTAAGAAACTAGAAAATGATATAGAAGAACTTTCGAAACTTTTGAAAATGGTTGTAAATGATGGGGCATCAATTGGTTTTTTGCCTCCACTGGAACAAAAAGATGCAACAAAGTATTGGCAAACAGTATTAGCGCCAGAAGTGATATTGTATGTGGCTAAAATAAACAACGAAGTAGCAGGGAGCATTCAATTACAGTTAGTTACAAAGCCTAACGGAATTCATAGAGCTGAGATTTGCAAATTAATGACTCATCCAAACTTTAGACGTAACGGTATTGGACGAGCACTTATGCAAAAAGCAGAGGAACGAGCAAAGCAAGAAAACAGGTCTCTTTTAGTATTAGATACAAGAGAAGGAGATCCTTCCAATAAATTGTACAAATCACTAGACTACCAAGAAGTTGGAACAATACCAGGGTATGCAATTTCTCCGAATGGAAAGTTAGATGCTACGGTTATTTATTATAAAAACATTTAAGGTATAATCAAACGGGGAGAGTGCTTAATTATTAGTAAGTGAATAATAAACGACTATTTTTAACACCGTCTATATTTTTCTGGCGGTGTTAAAATAGTTAATTATAATCTAATTAACGCACTAAATGAATTTGAGAAAGTTTTTAGAGGGTTCTTTTAGTAATGATTCTCGTCTTATAATAAATGTAGAGAAGATGACTAGCCAACTATAGTTATTTTCGCTTTATTATGGGAAGGGGATGAAAGAATGAAAAAGAATAGTTTACAAAAGATGAAGAAAGTTATTTTAAGTGGTGGCGTATTACTTACGGGATTATTAACATTTGGATTTTCAGAAAAGGCTTCAGCTCATGGATATGTAGAATCACCAGCGAGCCGATCTTATTTATGTAAGCAAGGGGTAAATGTAAATTGTGGACCGATTCAATATGAACCTCAAAGCGTAGAAGGAATAGGTGGATTTCCGCAACTAGGACCTTCTGATGGACAAATTGCAGGGGCTGGTCATTTTCCCGCTTTAGATGTTCAAACTGTAGATAGGTGGAAGAAAGTTACGTTAAATGGCGGGACGAATACATTCAAGTGGAAACTAACGGCTCCTCATAGTACGAAAGAGTGGAAATACTATATTACGAAAAAAGGTTGGAATCCCAATAAACCTTTGACGCGATCAGATTTAGATTTAGTGCCATTCTATGTAAAAAATGACGGTGGAGCTAGACCAGGGACAACAGTAACGCACGAAGCAAATGTACCAACTGACCGTAGTGGATACCATCTTATTTTAGCTGTTTGGGAAATTGCAGACACTGGAAATGCGTTTTATCAAGTTATAGATGTAAACCTTTTGAATAATGACTTATCCTCAAATTTCGCTTTTAACAATGTAGTGCAAGCTCCTACACTATTTTAATTGAAACATACATTTCGATCATCTAATTCATTTTAGATGATTTTTTTTATGAAAATGATGAAAAATATAGAAGAAAGTGCAATTATTTATAAAAAAATATGCTTTAAATATTGTCATATTTGCTTCTTTAAGATATCCTTTTCATGAAGAGGTGGAAAACATGGAAAAAGTACTAGTTTTCGGGCATAAAAACCCAGATACAGATGCAATTTGTTCTGCAATTGCTCATGCAGAATTGAAAAAAGAATTAGGAATGAATGCTGAGCCTGTACGTTTAGGCGAAATCAGCGGTGAAACTCAATTTGCGTTAGACTATTTTAAAGTAGAAGGACCGCGTTTTGTTGAGACAGTAGCAAGCGAAGTGGACAACGTTATTTTAGTTGACCATAACGAGCGTCAACAAAGTGCTAACGATATCGAATCAGTTCGTGTGTTAGAAGTTATTGACCATCACCGTATTGCTAACTTTGAAACAAGCGATCCTATATACTATCGTTGTGAGCCAGTTGGCTGTACAGCTACAATCTTAAACAAAATGTACAAAGAAAATGGCGTAACAATTCGTAAAGAAATTGCAGGTTTAATGTTATCTGCAATCATTTCAGATTCTTTACTATTCAAATCTCCAACTTGCACAGAACAAGACGTAGCAGCTGCTCGTGAATTAGCGGAAATCGCTGGTGTAGATGCAGATAACTACGGCTTAGAAATGTTAAAAGCTGGTGCTGACTTAAGCGGAAAAACAATGGAGCAATTAATCTCTCTTGATGCTAAAGAATTCCAAATGGGTAATGCGAAAGTTGAAATCGCACAAGTAAACGCTGTTGATACAAACGACGTTCTTGTACACCAAGCGGAACTTGAAAAAGTAATTTCTGCAGTAGTAGAAGAAAAAGGTTTAGACCTATTCTTATTCGTTGTAACTGATATCTTAACTAACGATTCTGTCGGTCTTGCGATCGGTAAAGCAGCAAACGTTGTTGAGAAAGCATACAACGTATCACTAGAAAACAATACAGCTACTTTAAAAGGTGTTGTATCTCGTAAAAAACAAATCGTACCAGTATTAACAGAAGCATTCCAAGCTTAATCGTATTGCGTACAGATGAACAGTAAGGACAAGTAGTCAGATTGGCTACTTGTCCTTTTTTATTTATAATAAGCAGAAATTTTTAATTTTTAAACAGTCGCATTGTGTATGCTTAATGATATGGAAGTATTGAAAAGTAAATTACAGGGGCTTTTTGAAAAAATATTGAATCTGTTTCAAAATTAGAGAGCTGGATTTCGGAGGAACTGCGTTTAACTTTTTAGAAGAAAGGATATAAAGTTTTGATTAACGAATTAAAATAAGGATAGCGTTAGCTATCCTTATAATCGTTTATTCGTAAGATTTTTTCTTGTTTATATAAAATGTGATTATCGTAGTAATGAAGAAAATAGGTATCGCATACACTTGCCCAACAAATAACTTCCAGCCGACATAATTATAGCCTTCAGATGCTGGGATGATAACGGAAATAACGCAAACGATAAAATAGACTAATAGTGCAGGGATAATATTTTTCATTTTTATGAACCTCCTTTATTGTTTTATTAATACATTCTAGTATTATAATTTACCTTCATTATTTTGAAGAAAAAATGAAAAAATTTTTATGGTATTATAATATTTGCAATGAGAGTAATCTATAGTACGTATATGGTAAAATGTGTAATTTTAACTTTCAGAATTATTATATAGTATTTCGAGAGAAAAATGTACAAAATAACGAATTTTATTTACCAAAGTAAAGGGAGTAGAAATATATATGAAAAGGCTATGTATAATTCCATGTGGAAAAAAGAAAATTTGGGATAAACATTCAGACTACGGACCGATGGAAGCAAAAGATGTATATATTAGTCCGTTCGGAAAAGCATGTCAGGCGTACGCAACTATGTTTTTCGAAAACTGGGTTATATTATCAGCGAAACATGGATTTTTAAGACCAAGTGATATTGTATTAGAAAACTATGATCTTGCATTTGATTCAAAAAGCGATGAGGTAATAAGTATAGAGCAATTACAAAAACAGATGGTAGATAAAAGTTTACTACAGTTTGACGAAATCGTCTTATTAGCAGGGAAGAAGCATAAAAAAGTAGTGACAAAGTTATATCCAGAAGAAATGATTACATATCCGCTAGAGGGGTGTAAAGGAATTGGGTATATGTTGCAGAGGTTGAAAGAAGCTGTGAAGGAAGGGGAGGAAATATAGGTGTAGTTTCAGTGATTTTAAACTCTATTTATTTAGGGAGCTGAAAAGTAAAATAGAGTTTTTAGGCATCGCCGAAAGGGTGGTGCTTTTTTGTTCGTGTCGTCATTCATGTAAAAGTAATTTAGAGAATAAATCATTCGATTTATGAAGCGATAGCTTTTTTATATCGAAAACAAATTGCATCACTTTTAGAAAATATAGGACGTATGGGCACAGTTAAGATTGCAAGTGGGAATAGCAATAAGACAAGTTTTGAATAAGATATTAAGAAAGGAGATGTTGATGAATAATGGCTAGATATAGTTTGCACGGAGGACACAATAGTATTGTTCAAGGTGCTAATTTCGGGAATCGGAAAGAACACGTTCTAGATAGGCAAGTTAAAGATGCCGTGGTGGCTAAGTTAAGAGCCCTAGGACACACGGTTTATGACGATACGGACGAGGTAGGGGCAACTCAATCACAAAATTTAAATAATATCATTCGGAATAGCAATTCCCATGCTGTGGATTTAGTTATTTCTTTTCATCTTAATGCAAGTGATGGAAATGGACAGGGTGTTGAGGTTTTATATTATGATCAGAAAGATTTGGCGGCTAAAATCTCAGCTCAACTAGCAAAAGATATTGGATGGCGTGATCGAGGTGCGAAACAACGTACAGATTTAGCGGTATTAAATGGAACGAAGGCACCGGCTATTCTTATTGAATTAGGGTTTATTGATAATGAATCCGACATGGCAAAATGGAATGTTGATAAAATCGCTAATTCTATTGTATTTGCTCTTACAGGACAAACTGGAGGAGGTGCAGCGAATTTGCTCAAAGTAAAAACTGGTGGTGTAGCATTTAGTAATTTACAAGATTTGGCTCAATCTATGGTTGATGCGGGTATTGATGGACAAATTGTCGTTCAAAAAGATGGCATTGGTTATGCTATAACGAATGGCTATCCGTCCGGGAATATCGATAAATTTACAGCTTGGTTAGATGCACGTAAATGGTACTATGAGTACGTGAGATAAAACGAAAATTGGTTTGATTAAAAACTAAAAATTGTCTTATTTTTAGTTAACAAGTATATTAAGTAACTATAAAAATATGGACAATTTATATGTAAATTAGTACACAAAACCACCTGTCAGAAAGGTGGTTTTATTTATCAAGCTATTTGCGGGAAGTAAAATTCTCACCTCAAAATTCGGATGAAGCTAAGAAATTAGGTGGGAATTACACTGCTCGTAGCCTCCTACTAATTATCGTTTCACTTTATATAGTTTAGAGTTTTGTAAATCTTTACTTATTAAACCCGTAATAATATTTTGTTTTCTCAATACATAAGCCGAATTTTAAATTATTACCCAATAATATAATACCTCTCATACTATTTATTAGTTGATAATAACAAAAAAACAAGCTTTGAATATAATAATGAAAAAGGAGATGTTAAATAATGGGTTATATTGTAGATATTTCGAAATGGAATGGCGACATTAACTGGGATATCGCAGCACCACAATTAGATTTCGTAATTGCACGTGTGCAAGATGGTTCAAACTATGTAGATCCTTTATATAAAAATTATGTACAAGCAATGAAAGCAAGGAATATTCCGTTTGGTAATTATGCGTTCTGTCGTTTCGTTTCAGTAGAGGATGCACGGATAGAAGCAAGAGACTTTTGGAACCGTGGTGATAAAAATGCAACAGTTTGGGTAGCTGACGTAGAAGTAAGAACAATGAACGATATGAGAGCGGGTGCACAAGCTTTTATTGATGAATTACGCAGATTAGGAGCTAAGAAAGTCGGTGTATATATTGCTCATCATATGCATGCTCCATTTGGAATGGCAAATGTCAATTGTGATTTTGTATGGATTCCTCGTTATGGTGGTAACAAACCGGCGTATCCATGTGATATTTGGCAATACACAGAGACAGGCAATGTGGCTGGTATCGGCAAGTGTGATTTAAATAAGCTGATTGGAAATAAGCCGTTAGCTTGGTTTACAAATCAAATTGTTGAGCCGATAAAAAAACAAGAAGGGGTTGGAATTATAGTGAATAAATATAACAAAGTAGTTACTTATGAATTTGGTGTAAATTTAATTTCTGACATGATTCAAATGATGGATAAGCTTGGATATACTTCTAAAATAATATCTCGTGGAGATAACCAAGGGCTTGTGTATTTCGAAACAGATTATCGTCAAGGGAACGAACTGGACAAAGCGACTGCTTGGTTAGATATGAAAGGAATTAAATATTTTTATACAAAAGAGTAGTTTGCAAAAATAAGAGCCGTCATGTGACGGTTTTTATTTTTATTTAATCTTTTAACTCTACTTATAATATGGAGAAAATAGACTAATAAACAAGCCTTTGTATACTTTCAAACATAGAATATGATGAATTCTATCAAGGAGGAAGCATATTTATGAGAAATACTTGTCATTGTGGACATTTTCAAGATTGTAATAAATTTTGGGATGATTTAATGTTTGGGAGATGTAGATGTAAGCGCAATGATTTTCACGAGTGTTGTTGCAAAGAGAAACCGAAGTGTGAGTGTGAAAAATGTCATTGTAAAACAAAAGCGAAATGCCATTGTAGGCATGAAGAGGAAGGGTATTAATAATAAAAAAGAGTACGATTGGTATTATCCCCTATAGGTAGACAGTAAAAAAAGAGTCCATCTGATATGATGGACTCAATACTGTTTTATCTGGAGGGGATTTTTTT
>NZ_JAKUGE010000066.1:0-26461 GCF_022663795.1 Bacillus cereus group sp. BfR-BA-01349 | reverse complement strand
ACTTCACGGCCTTTCCCCGATAGAATATCGGGAAAAGGCCGTGGCATAATACTCTTTTTATTACTGTCTACTTGACAGGGAGATGACCAATTCTTTATAAGAGGATTCGCTCTTTTTATATTTTAAAATTAAATTTTCTTCCACCAAGCGGATAAAGGATAGTCTGTAGATTTTAACGTAATAGATTCGCCAATTTGTGGCGTTGTAATTTTAACTCCTAAACGGTTAGCTTCTTTCGTAACACGTTCTATCGGCTCACTCCATTCGTGTAATGCTAACGTAAAAGCACCCCAATGAATCGGAAGAAGTAATTCTCCTTTAACATCAATATGAGCTTGTACCGTTTCTTCAGGCAACATATGAATAGCAGACCACCTCGGATCATATTGCCCGCATTCCATTAATGTAAGATCGAATGGACCGTATTTATCACCAATTTCCTTAAAGTGAGGGGCATAACCGCTATCACCACTAAAGAAAATTTTAGTCTCTTGACCAAGAATAAGCCATGAACACCATAATGAACGATCTCTATCTGTCATATCACGTCCAGAGAAATGCCTTGCAGGCGCACATACTAACTTAATATTATCAAACGTAATTTCGTCCCACCAATTATGCTCACTAATTTTACTAGGTGAAACACCCCATTTAATAAGATATTGTGCAACTCCAGTTGGAACATAAAAGTGTTTTGCGCGATTTTTTAACTGCATAATACTTTTGTAATTCAAATGATCATAGTGATTATGAGAAATGACAATCGCATCAATTTCTTGAAGGTCATCACGTTCTAAAGAAAAAGCACCACTATAGCGTTTACTATTAAACAAAGGAAATGGGGAAGAGGCATCTCCAAACATCGGGTCTAATAACAGTTTTTTACCTTCTATTTTCAAAAGAGAAGCAGAATGGCCAAACCATGTAACACTCTCTAACGCTTCATTATCTTTATTTGATAAAACAACAGGCAAATCCTTTATAGGACGCAGCTTTGATTTCATTTTAAAGTAATCCGTCATTAAACTTATAATATCTTTCGGTTTAAAACTCATATCAGTATGAATTTGATTTGTATATTTCTTATTCATTCGTTCTCCTTTTTATGATTAACAATATACGTATGTTGTTATTGTAGCTATTTGTAGTTTAAACGAAATCATTTTACCTTTCATCTTAAATGCAGTACATTTCATAAATTTGTTAAATTCATTATTCTTATATGCAAAATAAAAACCATGTAGCAGCAGATAAAATCAATATTAAGTAGATGTAAATTGTTTTAATTTAGTAAATTTCTTCTTATAAGCAACAAAGAACGTATGTTTCGTTATATGTTATAGAAGAAGATAAGTCTCAAATTATTAAAAGGAAGGAGAGGATGTAAGTGCAAATAGAGCGAAAAAAGAAATCAAAATGTAAACTATCAAAAGCTGAAATCATTCATATGTATGCAGAAGGGGAAAGTACTTCAGAAATCGCCATGCTTGCTAATGTGTCTGCAAGATATATTCGTATGGTTCTATCAGACAGCAACGTTCCAAGGCGCGCTATAGGGAGCTGGAAGAGAAAGTATGACATAACAGAAAATTATTTTAAAACGTGGTCAAATAATATGGCTTATATTTTAGGATTTATAGCAGCTGATGGTGCTATACCAAAAGAAAATCAATGCGTCAGTATATCACAAAAAGAAAGTTATATTTTAGAAGATATAAAAAAAGAATTAAACACCAACCAGCCACTTTATCAAAACAAAAAAACAGACGTATATATGCTAAACATTAATAGCAAAACAATAAAAGACGACCTTTTGTTAGCTTTGTTGGCGGATCATATAATTTTATGAATTCTTTTAAAGATATCCTTGAGAATAATAAATTCCAATTAAGTTTTGTTGACAAAGAAAAACAATATCGTATTTACCTAAGTGGTAAAAATAATGTTAATAAATTTTCACAATAGTTTAGTCAATTTCAAAGCAACTTGTTTAATTATTAAATTTAAACAAGTTGCTTTTTATTATGTTTTATTAATTATTATTTATACTAATCCAGCATCAACGAACTATTCACTAATAAATAAAGAAAAGGGAAGTATACCAAACTAAGCTAACTTATAATAAGTTTATTATTTTTTACTAGTAGACATAATATATATTATAGGCAGTTATAGAAACAACGGGTATCAAAACCCAAGTAAACTATACTTAATGAGACGAAACAGAGATTTTTAGTGAGATTCACATGAAATCTTATATAAACAAATTTCTTCAGTTTTTATCGTTTTTATTTGTTATAAATTCAATCACAGCAAATCTTAATCAATAATCGCTTAAGAATTATCGAATCAAAAACATTTTTGATCGACAAGAAATTTTTTATACAGAAAAATTATTGCTATACAAAATATAAATTATTATATTCATTTTATGTTTTACTTTATGAATTTGTTGCTATTTACACAC
This sequence comes from Bacillus cereus group sp. BfR-BA-01349, assembly GCF_022663795.1. Taxonomy (NCBI): domain Bacteria; kingdom Bacillati; phylum Bacillota; class Bacilli; order Caryophanales; family Bacillaceae; genus Bacillus; species Bacillus cereus group sp. BfR-BA-01349. Next base: position 23,994 of record NZ_JAKUGE010000066.1, on the reverse strand, counting down.
GTTTTATAACTTTAGATTATTTGTTGCTATTTATGCTTGACTTTCATTACACTCATTGTTTTTTTTCTAGTTAACATAACACTTATTTTTAAAATAAAAAAATCCTCCTCACCTTCAGGAAGATTTTTTATTTGCTATTATTTTATTTATATCTTCTAGTAACAATCCCAATTGTAAATGACATTGGAAAAATCTAGATTTAACAGCTCTTCCTTACGTATAAAGAAATTAGCAACCCCAGAATCGCCCCACATAATATTTAATGAATCGTCTGTATCAATTTGCAGCAATAATATGTCATGTTGCTGGTATTTTTCTTCCCATTCTCTCGGATCTGTCTGTGTGAAAAATGGATAACCACCAATTTTATGCCCTTGATCTTTACATAAATCATCATACAGTTCGCCTAATTCTGTATTATTTTCTTCATCAACAATTTCTTCCCAATCAATTTTATCACTAAAAATCATTTCAAATCGATAATCTCTTGGTGTTACTGGCTGATATGCCAACTCAAACTTTAGTTTTGCTGCTTCGGGTATGATAAAATTCTCTAAATCTAAAGTGTTTAAATAACTAAAATCAGTAATCACCTTAGTTAAATCCGCTGTGATTGTAGAATGATAAACAATTCGAAAGTCTTTTTGGCTTGTGGGATGATCAAAATCTGCTCCAAAAAGATCTTCTTCAGCACTTATGAAAAACTGTAACATTCCATATTGAGGCATATGTTCAATGTTAGGTATTTCTTCAAGGTTTAACTGCGCAAGTAGCATCATAGGTTGTCCGTTTGAGTCTTTAGGATGCTCTTGATCTATAGGTAAATACGGATATCCACCAAATTTACTTTCAAAAAGCGTTGTCTCTGCTTGCGTTCCAGACACTTTAATATACGGTTTCACACTTTTTTCTAAAATACTACGATACTGTTCTAGTTCTTTCGGAATTTGAAGTTGATACGTATTCTTCATCACATTTGCCTCCCTTTAGTAATGAATTGAAAATGCCTAACTTAATTATATAGTAAGCGATAGCTTAATTGAAAATCGTTAAAAATCCATTTTCACCCTCATTTTTTGCGCGCTTGGCGGACAAAGTAAATTATGCTCTAAAACCTTTTTATTAATAGTTCGAATTAAATCCGCTGCTTCTGCCGTATTTGTATTTTCTTTTAGTCTTTCTTTTAAATCGTCAATTTCTTTTGAAAGCTCAATCCACCTAGGCAAAACATGATTATTTGCTAAAGTTCTATAAAGTTGTTTTTCAGGATTGTAAGAAAGATCTTTATCGAGATTAAGAGGTTTACCTTTACCAGGTAAATTATCAAAAGCTCCTTTCTGTTCTGCTTGTTTAACGATAGAACTAATATGATCCTCGTACGTATACGACCACACTTTCTCATCTTTTACTAAAATCTCTTGCTTTTTTAGTTTTTTATCTAGTTCTTCTTGATTCATAGCTTCTCTCTCCTTTTTATTTTTTAGTGTCGTTTTTGTAAAATTCAATGCCCTTAATCCTTCGAATAGCTTTTCTCGCCACCACACGCTATCATGACCGCCTTGAAACTCTTCATAAGTAATTTGGTATTCCTTTTCTTTTAAAGCTTTATACAGACGTCTATTAGCCGTTAAAAGAGGTTTGTTTTCAAGTTCTCCTACTGCTATGTAAGAATAGAGATGAGTCGCATTAGAATCTATTGATTAAATTTGATTTTCAATCCAAGGAATTGCATTTTCATAATCATCTTTTTTCTAATGTACGGATCCAGACATTGACAACACATTTCCGAAAACATGTGGATTTTGAAGTGTTGCATAAAAAGCTGCTAAGCCACCAAGACTGAAACCAGCAATTGTTGTATGTTTTGCTTCTTGATGCACACGATACTTCGCCTGAATCCACGGAAGTAATTCCTCCTTGAAAAATGCATTCATTTTATCATTATAAGGTAGCTCTTCTAATCGATCGACAGGATCTATAGCAACAGCAATACAAGATGGGATTTCATTTTTGTAAATTAAATAATTAAGTGTTTTTGCGATTGGAAGGTTATGAATGAATGAATTCTCATCAAATACAATGAGAAGTTCTTGAAGATGTGAAGTGTGAGAATAATCATGAGGCGTATAAATATGAATTTTACGTGTGTTATTTAAAATCGAACTATAAAAAGAATATGTTTCAATCTTTCCGGATGGATAATCATTTGAAGGAAAACGACTGCTATACTGCACGTCCATACCTATTTTTAACACAAACTAAAAATTGTATTAAGATGTTAGGTATCTAGTTAAGTTATTTATTAGAAAGTTTATTAATTGCTTGAATAGAAAGTTCCAACGCTTTTATTCTTCTTGTTAAAAGTGTTCTTTGCGGACTACCAGCTTTAGATTTATCATAGGCTCTCTCAATTGATGGAAGCAAGCCAGTAAGGACGTTACGAGTATACATATGATTTTCTTGCTTCCAAACGTTTTTTAGCACTGCTAATCCTAAGCAAACAGCTTTAAGTCTTTTTTTCACTAATGTAGTATTTGCACCTTTTTGAGTCATCTGAGATAGTGCATTTTCAAGTTTACGGATTGTTGACTGTAAAGATGGAGGTTTTAATTTATGGGTGACACTGCCTGATTCGATAGATCCCTTTACCTTATTACAAAAAGCAAATGAAGTAGATGTCTCTTTTTTACCAGGAACGGCTTGTCTATTAAATTACGAAACAAATGATAACCAATTAAGAATTAGCTATTCAATGTTAAACGAGAAAGATATGGAAATTGGATTAGAAAAATTACACGATACAATACGAAACAGTATTTGTTAGAAGTAATATCACAATAGCTAACAATAAATAATACCCGCAAATGAAAATGTATAGTATGGGATATTATTTATTGTTGAGCTTTTTCGTTATTCTGAACAACCGGTTTTAAAACTTGCCTTTCTTTTAATTCTTCAACACTACCATATTGATCAATAACAATTGCTTTCATTTCCTCTCCTCCTTGCTGTTTATTTTAATAACATACAATTATTTCTCAAAATTTTTTTCCTTGAATTAACATATAATTATTTTTGGGGGTAATTATGCAAGAAGCATTATAAAGTGAAACTTTAATCAACCCTCGCCAATTGGGCTTTTTCGGGCAGTTGGTCCCCTCCCAACCTCTTTACTTTCCCTGAATTTTGAGACGGGACTCTTACTGACCAGCAAATAGCGGGATGAATTCCAATACGAATCTTACACACATCTTAGAATCATCCAAAACTGTTTTATTAATTAAATTCAAAAGAAATGGGGCTAACTATATGAGTGAAAAGATATTTAAAATAAACGAAATTGATATATGTACAGAAAGCTTTGGAAACCCTAAGAACCCTGCTATTTTATTAATTATGGGTGCTACATGTTCCATGGTTTATTGGGATGAAGAGTTTTGTGAGCTGTTGGCTAGTACGGGGAAGTTTGTTATTCGCTTTGATAACCGTGATGTTGGACGCTCTGTTACCTATGAACCTAGAACTTCCAATTATACAGTAACAGATATGGCTGAAGATGCAATTGGAGTACTAGATGCTTATCATATTGATAAAGCTCACCTATTTGGTATGTCATTAGGTGGTATGATTGCTCAAATTGCCGCTGTAAAACATCCCGAAAGAATTTTGACGCTAACTTTACTAGCGACTAGTGTAATAGGATCTGATGACAATACTCGCGATTTACCTCCAATGGATGAAAGGATTTTAACACATCATGTAAATGGCACAAGTATAGATTGGACAAATAAAAATGATGTGGCAGAGTATTTAGTTTCAGGATCTCGTCTATTATGTGGATCAGAACGAATATTTGATGAAAATAGAGTTTATAAACAAGTAAAACAAGAAATAGAACGCGCAAACAATTTATTAAGTATGTTTAATCACGCTTTACTTCAAGGTGATGATGCATATGAGGGTGTACTTCACTCCATACAAGCACCTACATTGGTTATTCACGGAACAGACGATACAGCACTCCCATTTGAACATGGCCTCGCACTAATTGATGAAATTCCAAACTCAGTGCTATTAACTCTTAAAGGGGCAGGCCATGAAAACCATCCAGATGACTGGGAAAGCATAATTAATGCTGTTTCTAAACATACATCTAAAATTTAGATAAATAACTAATGGAAGGGGCACAAATTGTATTGTGCCCCCTTCTATTTACAAACAAAACCCCATCACTGTATTCGTATGTATAGTGATGGGGACTTCTTATATTTTTCTATGTTTAAAAAAATGGACAATCTAATTGATCAACAGATTCCCATAATTTTTTTTTTGCATTTTCGGTGGATGTATTTGTGTCTAGTGTCATGTTTTTAAAAGGGTTTACCTCGACTTTTAATAAGGATGAAGGCTCCACATATAATGAGAAAACATGGCTGCTTGGTAAAGCTTTAGAAACGTCAATATCTCCTACTTGTTTAAATAGTTGCTGCGCAGCAAAGAAGAAGAAGAAATTAGTTGGATTTGATTGTTTATTCAGCCACGCAAGCATTTCAGGTGATACCGATTTATGAATATTGATTTTTACTCGATCACCACGTTTATATCGCCTAGATCGCATACTTCCACCAACTAACTTATCGTTAAGTTTGTAAATCCTAACTCTTTTTGCTTATGCTCTCTATATTTTGGCGAACAAGTATAGACTAATAATCCTCGTGCATTTGTAAATAACGGATTATCTACAAAGATTACATTTTTGAGTCGTCCTTTTTGCTTTAAAATCATTTTTAAACTGTTTTTAATAATTACTGCACCCCCGCCATAAATAAACACGTATGGATCGTCTTTCATATCATCAATTTTATTTATAATATCTGTTGCAACACGTGCTGCTAAACCTAATAGTGCTGGCTGTGATTCCTCAACTAATAATGTATTTCTCGGATGCTTATCATTTAAATAAATTTGATTGAATTCTGTAATACTATCAATCGTTTTAGTTGGATACTTCCGGTTCCATCTCGTAATGATTTGTAGTAACGTCTCTTTTACACCATAAGATAAACCTTTACTTAGTTGCGGACGGAAATTCACCCCTAATGAAACGACTTCTTCTGTCGTCCCTGCGCCAATATCAAAAGAGAGTAGCGTTTTATCTACAAAATCAATTTCAGAAACTTGATTTTGCTCACATTCTATTTTATGTTTCACAACATTTCCTTCTTCATCGTATACAATGCCCCACGTCCCAGAAGCACCCTCAGGCAGGCATTTACAATACTCAATTGAAACATTAATTGTCACATCGCGTCCGTTCGGATAATGGAAAATAACCTTATGATTTCCCATATAACGTTTTGCATTTTCAGCAGCTATTTCTTGTGTAATAAGTTGCATAGGAAGAGCGACAGATAAATCATAACGAATATTAATATGGCTAGAAGTTGGACTTTGACGCATAGCGCTTACCGCCAAACCTGATAGTATTGTAATAACCATTAACTCATCCGTTGACTTATTTGATTTCTTCTCTACCTCAGTACCTTTTAATTGATCTTGAATGACTTTTTCTCCAACGATGTATCGTACATTATTTAGCATTAACGATGGCGAACTTATAGTCACATCAATGTGGTTTTCTAATTCAGATAATGAAACATCTACCTCATCTAAGAGTCCTGTAGGCTCACCTATATATAAAGAATAAATACTCGGAATAAAAATAGGGTCTTGCCCTTTCACCATTAACTTCAAACCGTTGTTTCCTGCATCTGCACCAGCTTTTAAAAGTATAGACATAACTACCCCCTAAATTAATCTGACATCCCTTCCAAATATATGCGAGCCCATTCTTTTACATTCAAATGTATTGTAATTTTTTATTTATCATAGAACTAAAATATTACATACTTACATATTTCATGTAAAAAGTATTTGACATGATACTTTTCCAATTTTATACTTATATTTGTAAAGAGTTTTTTACAATCGAGGGGGCAATTATTTATTGAATACTAAAAAAACTATTTTTATAATCATTGTTTTAGCATTAATTGCAATACTAGTACATGGCACATATAAATACATAACTGAAGGTTCTATTTTGGGCGGTACGATTTTTGCTATTTCGTTAATACTTAGTAATTTAATTAATTACATTACTTGGGGAGATCCCCACGGTGTATCAGAAGAAAGTCAAGATGAAATGGGACAACAAATTACATATAAAAGCTTTAAAATTGCATATTTTGTGCTTGTAGTTGTAATGTTCCTTATATTAATCTTCTCTGAAGGATTTTCTATGGGGGCTAATTTAGATGGAGTAAAAAACCTCCCTCTGTTCATCGCAATTTGCTCTTCATTCTTTATTTATCCTATTGTCGAACTCGTAGTTGCAAAACAATATAAATAAAAAGATGAGGTTTTCTACATGTAGAAAACCCCATCTTTTTATATTTACATACCCTCTACAATTGCTTTTAATTTGTTCACAGTCCGCCAATTCCTAACTGTAGCTGGTGTATGTAACTTCTGAAACTGGTTCATTAATTTAGAATTTCGAATGCTATTTTTGAAAAACAAATAAACGACCTTCTCATCCATATAGCAATCTTCAAGTTCACTTTTAAATATAAGCAATTGACTACTCTCTTCTTCAGAAAGTACATTAGCTAAAAAAGCAATATGAACACTTTCTCCTTCTAACAATGAATGAACTTCATACGGACATTGCTTAATAATATTTATAAATTCATCATGTGTTCTTAGCATGACTGGAACATCGAAATCAAATTCATTTTTTATTTCCATTTGTATTCGGTCTTTTAGAAAGTTTATATCTTCCTCTTTGTATATACGTTTTCACTTGTTTTAACCCTATTGATTCAAACACTCGTTTTAACTCAGCCATTTTGATTACTTTATGTCCACCGACATTGATTCCTCTTAGTAATGCAATATAAAGTGTCATACTATTCCCCCCACAATAAAATGAACTTATCAATTGAATCGATTTTCCCACTCATATTTCTCGGATATTTGTTTTAATTCTTCTAACATATCATGAATAGATAATACCTCAAATAAAATAATATACTCACTTGAAAAATGGTGATGATAATGATTTGGTTTATAATCTTTTAAATCATTTTTATAACTCCAAGTTGAGATATTAAAAAATTCACAAACTAACACTGTAAGAAAAACTGCAATCCCAGTTTTAATCACTCTTCCCCCAACGATATTCCATTTTCTATCTTGATTCATTTTTTATATCCTTCATTTCTATTTCATTTTATATACATATATTATATATTGTTAAAATAAAAAAACCTACTACATGAATATTCAAGAGTAAGTTTTCTATCTCATTATTTCATTATAGACAAATGCATTATTATTTGTTGGCCTATTGGTCCCATTCTTCTAAAACCTTTATCTTGGAAGCCGACTTTTGCATATAAATCTTGTGCAGGAATATTTCTTTCATTCACAGCAAGTACAACTTCATTTTTTATTGGAAAATAACGTTTTACAAACTCGTCTAATAATAACAATGACTTTTTGGCGTATCCTTTTCTTTGTCTATTGTGATTTATAAAAAATGAGGTTAAAAGTAAAGCGTTTTTATTGTCTGTAAATTCCTGTACTCTATCGCCTGTTTGCAATGAGAAAAGACCCACCGGTACCCCATTGTAATCTAAAATAACAATCACATTTTTTGTACGATCACTTTTTGCTTTCTCCAGTAATGCGCTTGGATCTGATGTAAACTGAACTTGTTCACTTGGTAAAGTAAATGTTTGTATAACTTCTTTATATTTCTCCTTATACGGAACTAATTGAATTTCCCCTGTGTGTATGTTCATGCTAAACTCTCCCATTTTTTAGCTTATTAACCTATACCTTGCTGTGCTTTTGAATGCACTCTTCCATCTAAAAAGGTAATTTCAACAAATGAATTTGGATTGTTTCCTTTCCAAGCAAAAATTTGTTTAATTTGTGTAGAATGTTCTACCCCTTCTTCTATAAGTAAATCTCCTTCAAAACCAATTAAATCTTTCACTTCTGTATAAGTCATCCCTTCATTTATACTCGAGAAATGATTTATATTGATAGACTCTTTCTGTTGCTTTTCCATCACAGTAGAAGAAGTTGCTGTTTGATTTTTCACTTCTTTTCTCTGTTCACACGCTGTCATACTGAAACCTAAGCATAAACTAAACAATATACATGCGCTTTTTTTCATCATAACAGTTGTCCCTCCCATCATAATTAAACCATATTTTCCCTTAAAAATAAACTGAATATTTAATATTATATTTAAAAACCTCGTACAATTAAGTACGAGGCTAATTTCATTTATTCAAATGATTATTTGATTGATCATTCTGTTCTTTTCTTAACTCTTGTTCTTCATCTTTTGGTAATTGTTTATCATTATCTTTAATTGGATTCGTTTCTCTATTTTCTATCATATCATTTGGAACTTGTGGCATTACTCGGCCCACAATAGCGGCTAATTCATCTAGTATACCTTCACCTGTTTTTCCTTTTTTAATTTGCTTTCCAATTTGTTTGAGGCGTTCATACGTATCAACATCTGCTACAACGACTGCATTAGCACCGTCAGGGTCATTTTTTAAACTTTCTGCAACAGAGTATTTAATTGATTCAACTCGAGTTCGATCAAGTTTTGCTTTTACATCAATACCTACAATAGCATATTTTCCAACAACGACCGCGGTTGCATCATTCACACCTGGCACACTTGCCGCTAAAGATGCTAAATGATCTGCTGCTTTTTCATTTGGCTTATTTGATTTATTCGTATAATTAACATTTTTCATTGAAACATTTTTTTGTTCCGTTTTTTCGTTTGGATTGTCTTTTTTTCCAATACTGCATCCAGTTATAACAAAGCAAAGCATCAATATATATATTAGAGTTTTCATTATTTTCACCACTTCACTATTAAGGTTTAATCATAAATTTTTTCAACAGCTTGCATTTTCTTTACCTTTTCCTCGGCCCCGCTATTAGCATTAATGAATATTTGGTACGTATCTTTTCCTAAAGTGCCTACAAATTCATAGCAAAGTACTTCATTATGCAAATCATTGACTACTAAAGCTTTACGTTCTTCCATGACTTTTACATCCGGATTGATTTTCTTTCTTGCTTCTGCTGCAGTTAGCTTTGCCGATGGAACTGTTCGCTTTTGATGTGATGCTAAATATTCTTTTGCGGAGAACCCAACAATAGAACCGTCATCTAAAGCAATTTTCATTTGGATTGCTTCTGGATAAATTCGTACTCCATTTTCATTTACTACATACGTAAATACACCAACATTATCATATTGAGAGCTATCATAAAGCTCCATATTATTAAACTTATAGTCCTTTAAAAATTTCAAACCTTTACTACCTGCATCGTTTAAACTAACTTTCTGTTCTTTAATTTCGCGGTTATTCATAACCCAAATTGGATATCCGCCTTTTCCGGTAATATCCATATAGAACTCATTGTTCGTTGCTTCATCTTTAATTTTCACACTATAGAAGGATTCTTTCGCACCTTTTCCGCTTTTCTCAACATCTACTTTTTCATTTCCTTTTAAATTCAAAAACGATTTGGCAATTTTCGCCGCTTCATCTTTAGAAATTGCCTTTCCTTCCGCTTCAAATCCGCCTTTTTTATTTTTTTGCGCACTTGTAAAGGTCGGTCCGAAGTTTGTAGAAGAATATGATGTTACGTTTTTCTCTACAGTTTTCAATCCATCAATAATTGTGTTATCTGCTGGATCGCGATTTGATGCAAGTGCCATTTCTACATCCATCCAGCGTAAATTATTTTTCAAAACAAGATGTTGTACTTTTCTTAGTTCATCTTGTATATTTCCTGCATTTGAATATAAAGTTTGCAACGTTTTATATTCTTGCTCATTTAACGGTTCTTTTTCTAAATCACGAATGGCTGCACGGTAACTAAAATCACCGATATTCGCTAAAAATTCTTCCGTTTTATTAAATGGCATTAATGTTAAAGGAAGTTGTCCTACATCTGAGCGAGCTTCAGATGTTAAACGCCATACATCTGCTAATGCAGGTGATAAAGATGATCGTGAATTCATCGCAAGTGTTGTGCCAATTTTATCGTGTAATAAATCGACTTCGTATGCTAAATCATGGAATGCACGTTGATAGCTATTTTCCGCTCGAATTAAAACCGCATTTTTCTCTTGGTGCTCTTTATAGCCCCAATATCCTGTTCCTACTACACCGACTGTTAATAATACAATAATAATACCTCGTAACATTGTCCCACCTCCGCTCTATTTACAGAAAATATGTTTACCGATTTTTTTAATTTGTGGACGAGTCCAAATCCATTTACTAGTCGCAGTATCTGGATTGAAATAATATAAAGCATTTCCTGTTGGATCCCATCCGTTAATCGCATCTAAAACTGCTTTTTTTGCTGTTTCATTTGGCGTTAAATATATTTGTCCATCGGCTACCGCTGTAAATGCTCTAGGCTCAAAGATTACACCTGAAACAGTATTTGGGAATGATGCACTTGTAACACGGTTCAAAATGACAGCAGCTACTGCAACTTGTCCTAAATATGGTTCACCGCGTGATTCTCCGTATACTGCGTTTGCCATAAGCTGAATATCATTTTGAGAATAACCGTTCGGAACATTTGTCCCTTTATTTTGAGGTGGTTTATTCTCTTGTGCAGTGCCACCACTATTTCCTTTATTCGTTGTCGTCCCTTTATTAGCAGTTGACTTGTCATACTTTGTTGCTTTCACGAGCATTTGCTTCGTTTTAGCTCCAGCTAAACCATCAACGGGTAATCCGAATTTCTCTTGAAAATTCCGAAGTGCCCAATATGTACCCCATCCGAAAACACCATCCACTTTTCCCGTATAAAATCCGTTATATTTCAAACGAGATTGCAGTTCAATGACATCTTCGCCAGATGCCCCTCTTTGAATGACTTGATTAGAAAAAGCTTCTACATTCTTTAGTTGTATACTACTGACCATTAAAGACAGTCCTATGAACGCAAGTAAAACTGCTATTTTAAAAATAGCCTTTTGGCGCATAATTTTCCCTCCTTAATTACGGAAATGATTTCTTGGTTATGTTTTGTAAAAGCCTCGCTTTTATGTAAAGAAGACAAAAAAATCCAAACTCATATCGTTGAAAAAATATGTAAACAATATACAAAAAAGATAAAAGGAGTTCATCATGAAGAAATTGTTAAAGCGTGTCGCACTTGTCATTCTGTTCCTAACAACATGTTCAAATATATATACAGGCTCATCAATTGTTCATGCGCAGCCGCCGTATGCCAAATGGGGTAAGCTTGCCGTAGAAAAGACGAAAGAACAATACCCAAAAGCAGAAATTATTGACTATCTTCATATAGGTAGAAAACCAAAAACAGTTCAAATAACTGTTGAAAAATTTAAATTGTGGTTACGTGAAGATGGAAAAGAATACGGTGTTTTTGTTGATGTAGAATTTGAAACGAAGACGGAGAAATTTATAAAGTTGTCGTTTCAGAAGACGAGTAGATAAAGTGAAACCTTAATCGGTGGGGGTTTTGTTCATCTCCCACTAATCATCAGCCCTCACCAATCGGACTTTTACGGGCAGCCCGACAAATAGCTGGATAAAGTGAAACCCCCACTGTTAAAAACAGACACAGTGGGGTTCTTGCATTTCTAAAATTCTTTTCTAAAGTTTCGATTCCCTAAAAATCTTACCAATATACAAATAGCACCGATTACAACTGCTATCCCTATACTGTATAAAAGTACTTTACCATACCCACCTATTCTTGGATCTAAAAACGGATATGGATACCAATTCACGATTGGGCCACGTATTAAGCTATATACAACGTAAAAACACGGGAATAAGAGCCAACTTGCAGATTGTTTCCAAGTGATTTTCTTAATAGGTGGATTTAAAATCCAATCTAAAAGCATTGCAATCGGCATGAAATAATGTAGCACAGTATTTACCCATGGTATTGCCGTTTGAAGTGACTCTTCTAACCCTCTTAGTAACAAAAAATAAACGAGTCCTGTCGTAAGTATGTATACCGTTGCCGCACCACGAAGTATACTAAACTGTTCTGAGCGACCAAATGTAGCTGTTCCGATACTGCTTAAAAGGAGAATACATGCAACTAAAATGTTACTTTCGATAGTAAAGAAACTAAAAAAGTTAACGGGATTGAACGGTTTCACTTGTGCCCTGATTATGAATTGCGTAATAATGGCGCTACATACTAGAAGACTTAAACAGAATCTAAATAAAGATAAAATTTTTTCATCCTTCATACATTCCCTCCTTTTCTTATATATAATTAGAAATTCCCTGTACATGCTCAATAAATAGTTTTAATGGAACGAGCCCACGTTTTGGCATATGACTACTTATAATAGCTACTACTTCTAACTGAGGAATGATAACGATGTATTGTCCGCCGTATCCCATAGCGAAATATATACAATACGGTATGTGAAATCTTTCGGTATGTAATACCCACCAGTGATATCCATATGCGCCGACATGTTCATATGTTTCAAAATGCGCCCTACTTGACTCTTCTAACCATTTCGCTGATACAATTTCTTTTTCATTCCAATATCCATTTTGCAAACATAATTTTCCTAATTTTAATAAATCGGTAGATTTCATTTTCATACCGAAGCCGCCGACATATATACCCTGCGGATCTTGTTGCCACTCGTATTCGTTAATTTCTAATGGATTAAATAAATATTTCTTTGCAAACCGCTCTGTCGACATTCCAGTAGCTTCTTGAATAATATAGCTCAGTAAATGAGAAGAACCTGAATTATAATTCATTTTTGTAGCAGGTTCTTCAATTATTGGCTTTTCTAATATGTACTGTACCCAGTTCTCTGATTCTACAAAGTCATTTGGGAATACTACTCCATTCCCAAACTCTTTCCAGTCCTCACCAGTAGTCATTGTTAATAAGTGATATAGTGTTAAATTATGTTTTCCCCTAGGTACATTTTCAATCCACTCTGTGATCGGTGTATGTATATCATTTATATAGCCCTTATCAACTGCAATACCAATTAATAAAGATACGATACTTTTTGTAATCGAATTTATTTTATATAAGTTATTTGCACATTCGGGTGTTTTATAATACTCAGTTGTTAATTGTCCTTTTTGATAAACAAGAAATGTATTCACTTTTTTCTTTTCGAATTTATTTTCTAGTTGCTTGAAATCCAAAACTTTACCTCCATTTAAATAGTTAATCCATTTATTATATCTTGTTCCTTCATTTTAAACATAATTGTGCTCAAATAAAAATAAACCTGTCAGCCATAATGAACTGACAGGTTTATTTTTATAATTTCGTACGAACATTCCAAAGCTCTGGGAAGAATTGTTGATCAAGTACTCGCTTTAAATAAGAAACACCGGAGGATCCACCTGTACCCATTTTATGTCCAATAATTCTTTCTACTGTTTTCATATGACGGAAACGCCATTGTTGTAGCCAGTCTTCAATATCAATCAATTTTTCAGCAAGCTGATATAAGTTCCAATATTTTTTCACATCCGCATACACTTCTAACCATGCTGCTTCTACTGTTGCATCTTCTTCATAAGGCTGCGTAATATCACGGTTTAACACATCTTTATGAATAAGGAATCCTTCTTTTACTAATGCTTGAATCGCGACATCATATAGACTTGGTGCATGTAGCGCTTTATGAAGTCGTGCATGTAATTCTGGATCCTTTTCATAAATTTTTAATGCATGTGGCGTTTTATAGCCAAGTGCATACTCAATCATACGATATTGATACGATTGAAAACCTGAAGCTTGACCGAGTGAATCACGAAACTCAATATATTCTGATGGTGTTAATGTCGCAAGAATATCCCAAGATTGAATAATTTGAGACTGAATTTTTGATACACGTGCTAACATTTTAAAAGCTGGTTGTAATTTATCTTGTTTAATAGATTCAATCGCCGCATTTAGCTCATGTAAATTGAGCTTCATCCAAAGCTCACTTGCTTGGTGAATAACGATAAATAACATTTCATCATGATGGTCTGATAATCTTTTTTGAGAAGATAGTAAACTATCTAATTGTAAATATTCCCCATACGTCATATTCTCTTTAAAATCCGTATGAATCCCTTTTTCCATAATTACTTTTTCATTTTCTTTCATATTAGCCAAACGCCCCTTTTATATGATTCTACTTATATTGGTCTAATAACGGCTCGAACTGGACTTCCATCTGCATCAGTTAATGCAAGTGGTAATGCAATCAATTCATAATCACCGTCTGCTACATGATCTAGTACGACATTTTCTAAAATATGAATTCCATGTTTAAATAATTGATGATGCGCTGCTAATTCTTTATCATCTAGCGGATCAACTGATGGTACATCTACTCCGATTAAACGAATACCTTTCTCCGAAAGAAAAGGTGCTATGTCTGCACGTAAATGAGGGATCACATCTGGAAATTCTTCAGCTTTTCCATGTGAAGATGTACGTAATAATAATCGTTCTACACCTTCTAAATGAAAGCTTTCTAATTCCTTTTCCCCGATGCTTTCAAGATTAGAAACGTCAATAATCCGTGCTGGGCCAACATAAACTTGAACATCTAAATCCAATACTTTCTTTCCATCATTATCAAAATGAAATGGTGCATCAATATGAGTGCCTGTATGAATACTCATCGTTAACTTTCCAACATTTACCGAGCCACTTTCTTCTTTTGACCATGAAACTTCATATGAGAACGGTGTGTCTCCTGGCCACGTTGCAATATCATTATTTAGCGGTTGTGAAATATCAATCCACTCTGATGTTTTCATGCTTATGCCACAACCTCTCGCTTATTTTCAAACTGTTTATACTCTTCTTCTTTCATAATTTTCTTTAATATTTGTACAGATTTCCACACTTCTTCATATGTGTTATATAAAGCGACCGGCGCCAGTCTTACTCCATTAGGTGCTCGGAAATCAGGGATAACTCCATTTGCTTTTAGCGCTTTACAAATACGTGCTGCTTCTGCATGTTCTAAATATATGTGCCCGCCACGTTTTTCATCCTCTAATGGATTTCCAATTGTAAATCCGAAATCTTTTAATTCGTGATCAATTAAATTCAGCATATATCTTGTAATATGTAAAGATTTTTCGCGTAAACGTTCAATACCAGCATCTTTAAACATTTCAAGAGAACCAATTAAAGGTGCTGTACTTAATACGTGCGGTGTACCAATTTGATAAGCACCTGCATGATCGGCAGCTGTTAATGTATGCTCCATATCAAACTGCTTATCTTTTCTAGAACTAAACCATCCAGACAACCCTGGCAGTCTATTAAAATGTTTACTATTTACATAAATTCCTGCAACGCCACCCGGTCCTGCATTTAAATATTTATAATTGCACCAAACAGCAAAATCGACATCCCAATCTTTGAAATGATGCGGAATAGATCCTATTGAATGGCATAAATCAAATCCAATATGAATACCGCGTTTATGAGCTTCCGTTGTTAAACGTTTCATATCAAGAATTTGACCACTTCTATATAAAACAGAAGGTAATAAAATTAAAGCGATATCATCTTCCATCGCATGGATAATATCTTCTTCAGAAAGTGTTCTACCATCTCTGCTTTTCACTCTTACTAAATGTTCATCTGGATCTAATCCTTTTAAACGAATTTGACTTTGAAGTGCATATATATCTGACGGGAATGTTAATTCATCCGCAAGAATTTTTGTGCGTATTCCTTTCGGCTCATAAAATGTGGCAATCACTTGGTGTATATTTGTCGTCGTGGAACCGGTTACAATAGTTTCTTCTGGTAAAGCTCCAATAAGAGGTGCAGTCAACTCACCTAATTTCTCCGAGAGGAAAAACCACGGATGCTCACCCTCTGTCCAGCCGTCAATGCCATACTCTTTCCATGAATCTAGCAAAGTAAGTAACGATTTCTCTGCTCTTTTTGAAAGTAGTCCTAATGAGTTTCCATCTAAATATATCGTTCCTTCTTTTTTATAGAATTCAGTTTGAAAATCTTTCAGTTCATCATGTTTATCACATTCAAGCGCATATTCATAATTCGGTTGAAATGGTTCTTTATACATGGTGTCACCTTCTCTTAATTTTCTTTTTATTCTAACTAATTGAAATATATCACCTCAATTGATACGACGTCAATGATATTATGTCAGTTGACTTTATATATGAATTTCTTTTACAATACAGTTATATTTTCAGATATTTCAGTATAAAGAGGTGATTCTTTGAAAAACAGTACCCTTTCATCAAGAAAACACCGCTCCTTAGAAACCAAGAAGAAACTATTACACTCTGGTTACACTATTTTTATACGTAACGGATTTCAAAAAACGACAATTACACAAATTATTAAACATGCAGAAACCGGATATGGTACAGCATATGTATACTTTAAAAACAAAGATAATCTCCTTATCGTTTTAATGGAAGATGTTATGAATCAATTTTATGATATTACCAAGCGCTCCTTTTTGCCTCAAACGAAGGAAGAAGCACATAAAATGATTCAAAATCAAGTTAGAGCATTTCTACAACTAGCAAAGAAAGAACGAGCTATTTTACAAGTTGTAGAAGAAGCAATCGGATTATCAAAAGAGATACGTCAAAACTGGGACGAGATACGGGAACGCTTCATAAACAATATTACGCAGGATATTACATACTCTCAAGAAAGTGGATTAGCACAGCCTGAATTAAATAAAGAAATTGTAGCACGTGCTTGGTTCGCAATGAATGAGATGTTTCTTTGGACGATTGTGAAAAATGATAAAAAATTAGAGTTAGAAGAGATAATACATACATTGACGGAAATGTATACGACGGGGTTATATAAATAGCACACCTGTAATAAATACGGTGTGCTATTTTACATTTATAAAAATATTTTATCTGGGTATGGCAATGCTAAAAGGGGCTTTTCAGATAAAGGGAAATATTTTAGTTTTAACGATTCGTCATCTATCGATCTTAACTCGCCACTAGTAACTTCACACTCAAACACAACAACAATATATTCTACTTCATCACCATTCGGATATATATGGCGGTACTTTTCTCCTCCAAATACTCCTTTTTGTTTTTTTACTTGTACTTCCAATCCTGTTTCTTCCCAAACTTCCCGAATTACTGCTTCTTCTGGAGTTTCCCCAAGTTCAATTGCTCCAGCTGGCAAACTCCAGTATTCCCCGCCAGGATATTGAAACAAAATATCTCCCTGCCCATTTTTTATAACAGCAGCTACACTTGGCATGAATATTAGTTCATGTCCTAATTGCTCACGGATTTTTTTATAATATAGCGACATAGACATAAAATTCTCCCCCACTTCATTAGTAAATACCTTTATTTCCTGACATCTATTGTATAATAATACCAATAACAATTCCTATATAGAAAGGACAAGAAAATGTCTCA
This sequence comes from Bacillus cereus group sp. BfR-BA-01349, assembly GCF_022663795.1. Classification (NCBI taxonomy): domain Bacteria; kingdom Bacillati; phylum Bacillota; class Bacilli; order Caryophanales; family Bacillaceae; genus Bacillus; species Bacillus cereus group sp. BfR-BA-01349. The sequence continues at coordinate 6,439 of NZ_JAKUGE010000066.1, read as the reverse complement.
AGAACAACTAGTAAATAGTTTTCTATCATTTTTAGGTGCTACAAAACAGCATACTAGCTTAAAGTTTTTAAATGAACTTATTAAAGCTCATCAAGAAAAAGTAAAGTGGGAAACTCTTACTAAAATAATTGACTGGGAAAAAGGTAATAAAACAGGTCATTTTTTTCCTTCCATTGAGACATACATATACCGTATTTTCCAAGGTAAGAAAAGAGAACATAACCTTACCTCTTCTGAACTTACTTATTGGATAACAAAGAGATTTTGTATTGATAAAGAAATATAAAAAAGAGCTTTTAAGATTTCCAATGAAAAATCTTAAAATAATAAAAACGTTACTCAATCCTTTGAGTAACGTTTTCCCCTTAATATTTCTTTAATATTAATTTTCTTTATTATAAGCAGTTTCTACACATTCTGCTAGACGCTCCATTTGTTCCATAGTTATACCTCGTGATATCCAGCCTGTTAACTTATACATAATTTTATAATAAAAATTACTAGGTTCATATTCTGAAATTACTGTTAGTGCTGTACCTTCCTCATCTTCTTCTAACATATAAGTCATTGCTGAATATCCTTGCTTCATTTCACTACCAAGTGAAATAATATGCGGTGCATCGTATTCAAGGATTTCTACTTCAGCCTCGAATATTTTCTTACCGACTTTTTGAACAGTAATATATTTATCTCCTACACGTGGATTCTCTTTATCCATATTTGAAGGATAGCGATTTTCTATTATAAACGTATTCCATTCTTTTATTTTTTCATCTTCTATTATGTAGTCACATACAACATCCAATGGTGCTTTTATTACTATTTCAATTGCAAAACTCATTATACTGCCCCTCTCAAATACCCTATCCATTTCTATTTTAACTAAATCATTATGCCATATTTTATATAGTGAAATACAAGTAGAATTTCAACTTTTTATTGTGAGGGGGATTCAATAAATAATCATTTTTTATTAATTTAAAAACTTATTCATATAAAATATTTTATTAAAGATACAACAATTAAAAACAAAGCCACGAGTAGTAAAGCAATTCCTATACTTCTATTTTCTTTTCCGTTATTTTTTAAATTTTGCACGCCTAAGCTAACTAACATAAACCCTAAAAGCGTTTGTAAAATTAGCATACTCAGTTCCGAAGTATCATTCCAACTATAAATGGAATACCCCATTATAATAATTGCAAGTAAAACAGTTACGATCCTATTCATACGCAAACCCTCCCTTTTTAAAAAGAAACCGCTAAGTTTTCTTAGCGGTTTTATTAACAATTTATATTTAGTAAATGTGCTTTTCATGAATTTGATATAAGTCAAAAGAATTTCCTGTCCAATATAACTACGCATGTTAGCCCACTTTTTCTTTATTCAGTCTACTTACAATTCCAACAATAAATTTATATTCAACCCTTCTCTTCTTATCTTTCTTAAAACCCTCTTTCGTATCAAAAATAAAACAAGTTTTCCGAAACCAAATACGTACGTATAATGACTCAAAATAAATAGGTTTTATAATACCTCGTTCTTCAAATTCAGTCCCATCTTTATTTTCAGTTTCCGTTCGAACAAACCACCTATTCCCGATTCCAATTTCAATGTACTTCACACACTAACCTCCATTAGGAAATTTCCCTTCTAACAATTCTATTATTTCCCCGGTAAGCGCACATTCCGACAGAACATGAGCCCACAAAGAAAAAGTAGATTACAAAAATCTACTTTATAACTTATATTTTTGCATTCGCTTATAAAATGTACTACGGGGTACATTTAATAGTTTTGCAGCTAACGAAACATTTCCATTTGTCTTTTGTAATGCTTCAATCATGCTATCACGCTGTATTTTTTCGCGAAAATGTAATGTATGTTCTGTTTTATTTTCAACTTGTAACTCAAGTTGTTGTTGATTTCCCCTCATTGTTTGTAACAAAAAAACTACTTGTTTTTCGCATATTTCCCGTCCTTGCGACAAAATGTAAATGCGTTCTAATACATTTACTAGTTCCCGAATATTTCCGGGCCATGTATGTTGTAAAAATTGATTGTATATACTCTTTGGAAATACAACATTCCAATTCTTCCGTTCGCAAAAGTGTTGTATAAAATATGAGATATCCTCTTTTCTTTCTATTAACGATGGAACATATAACGGATAAACGTGCAAACGATAATATAAATCTTGACGGAATTTCCCTTCTTCTACTAACCGTAGTAAATCTTTATGTGTGGCAGTAATAATACGAATATTTACTGGTACCGATTTTGAACTCCCAATTGGAGTTATTGTGCGTTCTTGTAAAACACGCAATAATGCTACTTGCATCTCTGGTGGTACTTCACCAATTTCATCTAAAAATAATGTTCCTCCGTTTACTTGTTCAAATTTCCCTTTATATCCTTGACGTCGCGCACCTGTAAATGCACCTTCAGCATAACCGAACCATTCACTTTCCATTAATTCTTTAGGCAAAGAACCGCAGTTAACAGCTATAAAGGGCCCGTCTTTTCTTGGACTATTTTCATGAATCGCTCTCGCAACATATTCCTTTCCTACTCCTGTCTCACCACATACATACACACTAGCATCAGTCGGTGAAACAAGCTTAATTTCTTCTAGTGTGTGTTGAAATGCTCTGCTTGTCCCGGTAACTCCTGAAAAAGTAATCCCTTTTATAAATGTGAGAGCAGAATATGTATTCATTTGTTTATTTTCCTTTAAATACATACATTTCCCAATCATTCTTTCATTACTATATACTGGTATCTCTAATTTAGTTTCCAATCCATGGTGCATTAACTCTTCAAGTTTCATTCTTGACCAATTATTTATTCGTTCACGAACGCTCTTACTCGCAGAAACGATAACATCACGATGATTACAAATAACTACTTGTTCATCACTATCAATGACATCTAAAAAACGATGGATTAAGTGTAATTCATTTTGATGAACTCTTATGCTACATTCACGTTCTATTGCATGTGCCATTGAAGTTACCATACCGAGCATATATGGATGCGAAAATTCAATTGGACATGAGAAATTTAGAACACCAATTAATTTCCCGTCATCGTTATGAATGGGAGCGGCCGCACAACTCCAGCTATGAGATACCACGGAGTAATGTTCAGTACCACTTATCATAATAGCTTCTTCAATTTCTAGCGCTGTTCCAATTGCATTTGTGCCAACAGCTGCTTCCGTCCATTTTACACCTTCAATAAAATTAATATGTTTCGCTCGCTTTAACGTTTGTTTATTTCCACTTAACGATAGAACATAACCATCTGGATCGATTAATAATGCCATCATTTGTAGTTCATCAATGGTTTTTCTCATATTTTGTATTTGAGGTAATGCTATATCAAGGAAAATTTCACTCTTTTTCTTTTGTTCTTGAAAAAAAACAGAAGACAAAATTCTCTGACCTTTACTCATATGAGGATTCACATTTGCTTGTTTACATCGGTACCATGATTCTGAAATTCTTTCGTTTATACGGTTCGAATCAAGGACTCCTTCATCAATAAACTTTTTCCATGTATGTAAGTAAAACGGTGAAGCTAACATTGTATCATCTCCCTTTTAATTGTTTTGGAGATTTATAAAACATACTTTTATTATAAAACTGAATAAAAGCGTTTTCAATAAAACTAGCAAGACGACACAAATATGTTAATAATTTGAATATCCTAATGCATTTCTTTATTCTTTTTTAGTAGCACTATATTTTGTATAATGGACGCAAAGAAAATACATAACCAAAACCACTTTTGTGGATTACCATTTATAAAGAAAACAATCACGGCTATCGCAAATAAAATAGTGGATGCTAAACTAAAATATAATTTTGTTCTAATTTCTATTATCCCTCTGTTACTTTACCGTACATACTAACTCTTCATTTTTCATCTCTACTATGTACTCCTGTAAAACATATTCTTTCCCGCCATGGTTTTCATACCATTCATGTATTCTTTTAATATGCCTCTCGTCACTTCTAATTTTCGATTCTATTTCTTTATACTGTTCATAACTATCATATTCCCATATGGCAAATACTTCATACGTACCATTCTTATTATCTTTCATCCAGCGTCCTATTAGCCTAGAACCATGCTTTAACTGATTAGGTAAGTTTGTGTGATTGAAATGATCATTAAATACTTCTATGAATTCATTTTTCACTACATAGTACTTCCTTCTGTAAAACATACTTCTTCACCTCTTTCATGAAAAGTATTAGTAAATCTTCCCATCACTACCGTATTATAATACTTTCCATCCGATAGTCTTTTGTCATTTTTCAAAATGCCTTCTACTTCAAAACCTAATTTTTTATAAAGATGAATAGCTTTCTCGTTTGTCTCTAATACTTGTAAAGATATTTTATTTACTGCATTTTCGTCAGCCCATTTAATAGATTGTTGTAATAGGCTCTTCCCCATTCTATATCCCCAAAACTCTTTTAAAATGCAAACACCAAACTCCACTTTATGAGATAATCTCTTAAAATTTGATCCTTCACACCTTGAAAATCCAACGATTCGATTGTGCACTTCTGCAACTAAAAAGAGATTCTTCGTTTCTTCACTATCTGTTTTTATTATTTTTTGAAACCCTAGGTCATCTATAAATCCCTCTCCAGCATCTCTATCCATATTTTCAGTTTCTCCATCAATCTGAACTCTAATTTTTGATAACTGCTCAGCATCTTTCTCAGCTGCAGAACGAATTGTATAAGTTAATCCATTTATATGAAACTCTTGCTCTTTTACAATCATGTCAAACTCCTTTCAAATCAATATAATGGCGCTATTACAACTTGTTTACCTTGTTTCTCAAAGTCCTGAACAGTTTCTTTACTCGCCTGTTCGTCAGTTATAATAATGTCAATTTCTTTTAAAGACTCTCCTCTTATAAAACAATCTATTCCAAGTTTATTATGCGGAGCTAAACAAATATTTCTTCTAGCAATTTCACTTACTCTTTTACTAAAATAAGCAACTTCAGGTGTTGCAGTACTAATACCTTGTAATGAAATGCCTCCACCTGTAGAGAAATAAAGATCAATAGAAAATCTACTTATCAATTCAGAGGCAAGTGTATCAGTAATATTCCCTGAAGGTTTTACTTTTCCGCCAATTAAATACGTATCAATATTCTTATATTCTCGTAGATAACCAGCTATTTCTATAGAATTCGTAATAACCGTAAATGATACTTCCGGTAAATATTTCAGCATCGCATTATGAGTGGAAGCCCCGCCAATAAAAATTGAATCACCTTCTTGTATATAAGATACCGCAACTCTTGCAATTGTGTCCTCATATATTGAGCTATCACTATAACGTTTAGCTGGTTCCGCGGCTAAATTTCTCACTCGCGTAAGTTCAATTGCACCTCCGTGCGTTCTTTTTAATAAACCATCCTTTTCCATAATAGACAAATCTCTTCTTATAGAATCAATAGACATATCAAATCTTTCCGCAAGATCCTTTGCGATTACTCTTCCATCTGTATTAAGTAGTTCTAAAATTTTCTCTCGACGCTCTTCAGTAAACATGTTATCACCACCGTTATTGAAGATTCAGAAACTTAAACTTTATTTTAATTATATGCATGCCTCTTCTGTTTTACAATATTTTCAATTCTTATTTATTCCGTTTTATACAGTCTTCTCCCTCTTTCTATCCTGTTAACTTGACAACCAAATAAATGTATATCTGTATATTACGCAAAAATACTTCCATTCACCTTCCTATTGATGTAAAATTATTCCTATATTTTACTTTTTAACACAGAAAGGGATTACTATGAAATCATTAATCAAAACGACATGTACAGCATTATTATTTACTGGAATATTGACAGGATGTAATAGCAATACTACATCAAAACAAGAAAAGAGCGCTCTCGAAAAGAATGCAATGCACTATGGAGAAATAGTTAAAAACGAATACTATAGAGCGACAGTTGAAAATGCAAAGTTTGAAAAAATAGACAAAGAGCGGCGCCTTACTACTCGTGTTATGATTAATAATGTTCGGGACGATGGACAAACTATTGATCTTTCGGAAATAAAATATTTCATACAAGATGAAAAAACTGGTCAGAAATATGAAGGTGAAGCTCATCCGATAGATGACGAGCACTATAAAAATGTTCCACACGAATTCTCTTTAACTACTGACGTTGTGTTTGAACTGAAAACTTCACCAAAAGATTTAAATAATATGTATTTATACATAGATAGCAAAGCTGCGCCGTTAACAGATACATATTGGAAGCTTGATAATTTAGTATCTAAATAGAAAGACCAGTCTTACATTGAACTGAACCCAAAAAATTAGACAAATATATTAAGCAGCTACTAAGGATTGAACTCTGTATTGCACAGGGGACAATCCTTTTAGTTTT
>NZ_JAKUGE010000065.1:0-28552 GCF_022663795.1 Bacillus cereus group sp. BfR-BA-01349 | reverse complement strand
ACTTCACGGCCTTTCCCCGATAGAATATCGGGAAAAGGCCGTGGCATAATACTCTTTTTATTACTGTCTACTTGACAGGGAGATGACCAGAGACTGACTCTTTTTTACTAACTAGTTTAATACTTTAACTGTAACTGTTTTACGTCCCCAGCTACTTGATGTACCTTTATCTGGCATTAAAACGTCGATTTTATTACCTTTAATAGCTCCACCAGTATCACCAGCGATTGCTACTCCGTAACCTTCAACCCATACTTTTGAACCTAATGGAATTACACTTGGATCAACTGCAATAAGTTTCATGTTTGGATTAGCTGTTAAGTTATGACCTAAAGCTGATTTTACTTGGTCGCCTGCTTTATAACCATTTTCAAGTGGATCTGCTGTGTAAGCTGTTGCTACAACACGTAACTCACGAGAAGATGATGGTGCACTTGTTTCAGTTTCTTTTGCAACAGGTTGTTGTGTAGCTGGTTTTTGAGCTTTAGCCGCTTCACGAGCTTTAGCTGCTTCTTGAGCTTTAGCCGCTTCACGAGCTTCAGCTGCTTCTTGAGCCTTAGCCGCTGCTTGAGCTTCAGCATCTGCCTGAGCTTTAGCTGCTTCACGAGCTTTAGCCGCCTCTTGAGCTTTAACTTCTGCTTGAGCTTCAGCATCTGCCTGAGCTTTAGCTGCTTCTTGAGCCTTAGCAGTTTCACGAGCTTTAGCCGCTTCTTGAGCTTTAACTTCTGCTTGAGCTTCAGCTGCTTCGCGAGCTTTAGTTGCTTCTTGAGCTTTAGCTTTTGCTTGAGTTTCAGCTTTTGCTTGAGTTTCAGCTACTTCCTGAGCTTTAGCCGCTTCACGAACTTTAGCTGTATCTTGAACTGTAGTCGTTTTTTCAACTTTAGCTACTGGTTGAACTTTAACTGGTGCTTTACCTGTTAAGTAAGGAACATGAACATAAGCTGTTTTTCCGTTATATTCAAATTGAATCCAATCATTCTGTACTTGGTGTGTTGTTTCAATTACATCATCTTTTTTCAACTTACCAAGAATCTCTGAGTCTGTGTTTGCTCCAGCACGTACGTTTAATACGTTTGCTGTTACGTAGTAAGTGTCTTTTGTATAGTCAGCGCTTATGAAAGCTTCTTTACCGCTATTCAATTGAACTTTTGACCAACCATTTTCTGTATGTAAAACATTTACTTTATATCCATCTAATAATTTTCCTACAACTTTTGATTCAGTAGTTGGGTTTTCTCGTACGTTTAGTACGTCAGTCGTTACGATTGTTTCTGCTTTAGCAGATGTTGTGAAAATCCCAAGACCAAAAACCGCTGCTGTTGCTATACCCATAAATTTTTTCATAATAGCCTCCATTGCATTTGTTTTCGTTGACCTCATTATAGCAACCATTATTTTCTTATTTGCGAAAAACATAAAATTACAAAGCTTTCGTAACGGGGCATTAATATTCTGTAACAATTCCATAAATATCCTGATGGCGCTTCCTTGTTGTTTTTTGGCGTATCAGGGCATATGAAACACAAAATGAGTAGTATTTCAATTACTGTAACGTTAATAATGTTACAGTAATATTTCTAGGTGATATCTATAGCGTTACGAAAGTAGCATATTTTACTGTTTGAATGGAAATTTAGTTATAAAACGATAATCTTTTTAGGCGTGAAAATATATAAATGAGGTGAAATTTAATAAAATATCGATATAATTGTTACAAAATCAGTCGAAGTATGGAAAAAATTACGCCTTGATTTTCGTCTGTTACATAGTATTTTTGCAATAATAGAATTAGATAATAGCCTTATTACCTATAAATAATGAAGAGTATGAGAATGATAGTTGTAACGTGAAACATATATAATAGAAGAAACTCAATTTAGTAGATAAATAAAAAACGCAGGAGTGTAAACTCCTACGTTTTTGTTTATTCATATCGTAAACATTCAATTGGATCCAGTTTGGCAGCTTTGTTAGCTGGTAGTAGTCCGAATGCAATACCGATTAGCATTGAAATACCTACTGCAAGAAGTCCAAGTTCTTTTGAGACAACGAGTGGCCATCCAGCAAAGATTGAGACAATCCAAGCGAAGAAAATACCGAGCATGAATCCGATGAAACCACCAAGTCCTGTTAAAATACAAGATTCGATTAAGAATTGTGTTAATACTTTACCACGTGTTGCACCAAGTGCTTTACGAATACCAATCTCACGTGTACGTTCTGTTACAGATACGAGCATGATGTTCATTACACCGATACCACCAACAAGTAAGGAGATAGCAGCAATACCACCAAATACCATTTTCATCATACCAATTGATTCGTCTAGTTGTTTCGTAAATTCACCTAAGTCTTGTGCTTCGAATTTGTGCTCAAATTTAGGAGCTTTCATTTCGTTTAAGACAGAAACGGCTTGTTTTTCTACACTTTTACGTTCTGTCGGAGAGGTCATTGTTAATCTTACAGAGTCATACTCATTTACTCCTGAAATGACAGGCGCATTTTCAAGTGATGTATAACCTTCAGGCATAGGCATTCCAAAGTCGTTTTTCGTTTCGTATACACCAACTATTTTATACGGCTTTCCTTTTATATCTGTGTATTGATTTGATTCCCAACCACTACTAAATAATTTGTTGAAAGCTTCTTCATTTAATATAACAGCAGGGATTGCTTGGTTTAGTTCACTGTCATTTAATTCACGACCGTGAACTAATTTTATTTTCGAATCTGTCATAAAGGCGCCTGTTCCACCTTTTAAATCAAGATTTACATCTTTTGAACCAGCAGATGCTTTTACTTTCATACTTACGTCTGGATACACATCTTTAACGCCTGGTACAGTTTGCAGACGGTTTAGCATATCAGGTGTGATTTTGGTACTATCTGTTCCGTAATCAGGATTGTTGTAGTAAATCGTTACTTCGGTATCTTTTCCTTGGCCTAATTCTTTTTTAAACTTTGCGTTTGTACCATCACCCATTGAAATGATAGTAATAATGGCACTAATACCGATAATAATACCTAACATCGTTAAAATAGAACGCATTTTATGAGCAAAGATAGAGGAAAGGGCCATGCGTATATTTTCACTCGTATTCAAAATTAACCTCTCCAATCTTGGACGATATTTCCGTCACGAATTACAATTTGACGTGCTGCAGCTTCCCCGATTTCACGGTCATGGGTAATCATAATAATTGTTGAGCCTTGTTTATTTAATTCGTAAAAGAGGTCCATAATTTGTGTACTCGTTTTCGTATCAAGTGCCCCCGTCGGTTCATCGGCTAAAATGAACTTTGGGTTATTTACGATTGCACGTGCAACAGCGACACGCTGCTTTTGTCCACCTGATAATTCGTTCGGTAAGTGAGTAGCGCGATCAGCTAAACCGACTTTTGTTAAAGCAGCTAATGAGCGCTCGCGTCTTTCTTTTTTATCGACTCCAGCGTAAATAAGAGGTAGTTCTACATTTTGAAGCGCTGTAAGTCTCGGTAATAACATGAAGTTTTGGAATACGAATCCGATCTCTTTATTACGTACGTGTGCAAGTTCTGTTTCAGTCATGTTTGAAATATTTTGACCGGCTAGTTCGTACGTACCTGTCGTCGGTTTATCTAAGCAACCGATAATGTTCATTAATGTTGATTTACCAGAACCAGAAGGTCCCATAATAGAAGTGAATTCTCCTTGGTTCAGTGTTACGTCAATTCCGTGTAATATTTGAACGGATTCTGCACCATTTTGGAAGGATTTCGTGATGCCTTTTAAGTTAATCACTGGGCGACAACCTCCATACCATCTTTTAAGTCTTTTTCAGGTTTAGAGATAATTTCCTCTCCTTTTTTCACTCCAGAAACTTTTGCTTCGCTATCAGTCTCGAATTCAACAGTAACTGCTTGTTCTTTCGCCTTACCGTCTTTTACAACGAAGACAACATTTTTGTCACCTTTTTTCACGATACTGCTTTTCGGAACAATTGTACCAGTTGCTTCGCCAGATTTACTTGTTACGTAAACGTGGAAGCCGTTTTGTAATTCGTCACTATTATCTAATGTGACAGTGAATTGATAGTTAGAAACAGTTTTATTTTCATCCATGCTCTTTAATGGTGTAGAACCGATTTCTGTTACTTTTCCTGTCCAAGTCTTACCAGCGACAGTTTTTGATGAAACAGTTACTTCTTGCCCAACTTTCATACTAGCAAGCTCATATTCAGAAAGTTGACCTTTTACTTTAAATTGACCAGCGTGACGAAGAGTAATTCCGCTCATACCTGTTTTTTCGTCAGCCGTTTTTACGATATCATCAATTACGCCATCAGCAGGACTTGTTACAGAAAGAGTGTTTACTTTCTCTTTTGCTGCTTTAATCATTTCATCAGCTTTTTCAACTTCAAACTTTTTCATTTCAAGTTGTGATTCTAATTGCCCAACTTCAACTTCTGATGCTTTTAATGCTTCAGCAGGAAGGCCTGCATTTTTATCTTTTTGTAATTTTTGTTTCGCCGCATCAATTTGTTTTTGGAACAACGTTACTTCTTTTTGTGCGATTTTCTTTTGCATTTCTGCTTCTGTTACACCTTGTTTCGCAGTCGGATCATTGTACTTAAATAGAAGCTGACCCTTTTTCACTTCATCGCCTTTTTTAACAGCTAATTCATATGTTCCTTTTGTTGGATCGAATGAAATAGTTTCAATTCCATTTGGAATAACTTCGCCACCAAATTTTTGCGCGTTTTGGATTTGTTTTTCAGTTACTTTATATCCGCTATATGCCATTGCTACTTCTGAACCGCCACCAGCAAATGCAAAGTATGATCCAGCTGCAATTCCGATTGCTACTACACTAGTAATTAACACTTTATTTTTCTTTTTCTTTTTCATCTATTTATCACCTTTTCGTTCGTTTTAGTATCTACATTAAGTATAGAAGAGGTGAAGAATCTGACAAATCGTTTTAGCTTACAATAACCTTACAGTTTTGTAAGGTATGAATATGCAAATGTAAGGTAGAGGTTGTCCTAGTGTAAGCAAATGAATTGACTCGTCGTTTCTTTCTTACAATAATATTGTATGGAGGAAAGGAGGAAGGAAGATGGAAGCTTATTTTAGTGCGCATCCATTAAAACCATTTATTCCATACTCAAGGCAACATGCCATTATATTATTTATTATGTTGGTGGGGATATTTTTTCTGTATCAATACCAAGATGTATTACGTCAAAATGAGTGGAATATAACGGTTCGATATGCGATTACATTTTTATTTATAGGTAGTGAAATTGGGCTTCATATGTGGGAATGGAAAGCAGGGATTTTTGAGTTAGCTACTTCATTACCGTTTGAATTATGTACAATTAGTTTGTTGTTAGCGTCGATTATGATTGTAACGAAAAGTTATCGAATATATGAGATTGTATTTTTTACGGGAATTATTGGTGCATCACAAGCCATTTTAACACCAAATTTGCAATATGCTTTTCCGCATTTTCGTTTCATTGAATATTTTATCGCGCATGTATTGCTCATTTGGGCACCACTCTTTATGACTTGGGTGGAAGGCTATAGACCGACCTTGCAATCTATTAAGCGTACGATGATATTTTTAAACATATTGATTCCGCTTGTTTCGTTTGTGAATTACAAAACAGGTGGTAATTATATGTTTTTAGCTCATAAGCCAGAAACAGCTTCATTACTCGATATGTTAGGGCCGCATCCTTACTATATTATTTCATTAGAAATAGCTGCGCTTATTGGATGTTTCATTTTGTATATGCCGTTTGCGAAAAGAGAAAGGCATGCGCATAAAGAATCACTAGGATCATAGCCTAGTGATTTTTTGTCTTTAAAATATTTACAATTCAGAAAATTAAGAATAAAATTAGAGGATAAATTATATATAGAGAGAAGGGAAAACGTGGTCAAAAAAGTTTTTCTAAATGGAATGGAAGTGACGATTCAATTTCTTATTTCGATTTTGGGGATTATTATTTTAGGGGCTTTGCCGAAATTATTTTATGGATTTAAGGTGGATGTATCAAAGTACATACAGAGTTTAAAAGAAGTGTTTGTGAACTTAATGGATATTTCCAATTTGCAATATGTGAAAGGTAAATTTTTATTTCCACAGTTGTTCGTCCATTATAAAGAAACGATTATTATTTTTTTGGCTGCTTTTTTCATTTCATTATTTATAGCATTTTGCATTGTTTATGTCATTATGAGTAGTTCAACGCGTATACAACATCGAATTAAATCATTTCTTATCTTCCTAGAATCCATTCCAGATATTCTTCTTATTTTAGTATCACAAATTTTAGTTGTATGGTTTTTTAAACAAACAGGTTTTTTACCTTTTCAAATTGCGTCAATTGGAGGCGAGTCGATTAGAGGGTTGCCAATATTGTGTTTGAGCATCCCGACTACGATTATGTTTGTAAAAATAGTAGTGCTTCGTTTTGAAAATGAACTAGAAAAAGATTATGTACTATTTGCTAAGGCGAAGGGTTTAGGGCGTTTTCATATTTTAAATCGTCATATTTTACGAAATGTGTTGCTTAGTACACTATTCTTTGCGAAAACGAATATCTTTTTTATGTTATCTAATTTATATATTATAGAATGGATTTTTAATACGGGTGGTATTTTTATGTTTTTGAAATCGTATGAGGGTATTAGAGTTGAGGTTTTCATCGTTAGTATGCTGCTTATATATATCCCGATATTTATTTTATTCAAGCTGTTTCATTATTTCATTCCAGCTGCGATGAAGGAGAGATTATAATATGTGGATGTATATAAAACGCGATAAAAGATTTTGGATAAGCATTGGATTTCTTCTCATATTAGTTCTTTTGAGCATCGGAAATACGTTATGGAATGATGGACACATTAGACAAGTTACATTGCAATATGATGCGGATGAAAATCCACAAGTGCCACCGTTTTCACCTTCATTCCAATTTTTACTCGGGACAGATCGGAAAGGATACGACCTTTTACATTTAGTTATTGAAGGCGCGAAGTGGACGATTGGTATATCTATTTTAATTGCGGCACTTAGAATGGTAATAGGTGTGTTCTTTGGTGTTGTACTTGGAACATATGTAAGAAGAGGTTTTTCAAAGATTGAGGCTTTTTTTGATAGTTTCACAGTTATTCCGACAGTTAGGATTGCGTATTTTTTTCTTCAATTTGCAAATCTATTTGGAAGCGGAGAGGAAACAACAAGCTTTTTTGAAAGAGCTTCGTTTCAAGTTGTATTACTTGTAATGCTTGTAATGCCAGTTATTGCACTGTATGTTGCGAAGGAAGGTCGTAAATTACAAACAGAAGAATTTGTTGATGCCGCGCGCATATTAGGCGGCTCGAGAAGACGTATTGTTATAAAACATCTTTTTCCGCATCTCTATATGACTTTTATACTCGTATTTCTTCAACAGTTTACGCAGACTCTTACTATTTTACTGCACTTAGGGTTACTGGAAGTATTCTTTGGCGGAACTGTTAAGTTTTTCGGACCGGTAGAAGAAGTAGAGTCTTACACGCATGAATGGTCAGGTTTAATTGGAGTATACTTTAGGTCATTAACAGTGCATCCATGGATTCCTCTCGTACCAATTACATTTTTCGGCCTAACTATTTTTTCAGGAAATATGATTGTGAAAAGTATAGAAGAGGCGATGTTGAAAGTAAGGTTAGGAGGAGAGAGAAAGAGGAAACATGTAGAAGAGGAACAATCTGCTTTGCAGTCAAAAGAAGAGTTATTTACTTTTAAGCATACGATGTGAAGAGAAAGAAGAAGCAAGCATGGATTTCATGCTTGCTTCTTTTCTTTATTTTGTAGAAACTTCACCTGCAGCTTCTGTTTGCGGAATAAAGTATCCAATTATACCACCGATTATTGCTGGAATGATCCAGCCAATTCCTAAGTTATAAAAAGGAATGGTGAGTACGATATTAGCGATAAAATCTGGTATCATTTCCACATTATCAAGTGCGTGAATACAGCTAATAATAAATGCTGCGATCATCGCTCCGATGTAGACAGAAGGTTTACGTTTCGTATATTTATCGATAAATGATACGAAAATTAAAATGATTGTAATTGGGTACAAAATAATTAATACAGGTAGTGTGATTTTAATTAATAAGCTTAATCCTAAGTTTGAAATAACGAAACTAAAGATACAAACGTATAGCACAAGCTTTTTGTATGAAACATTTGTTAGCCCTGTTGTGAAGTAATTTGCAAATGCACTTACAACGCCAATTGCCGTTGTTAAACAAGCGAAGATAATGGCGATACTTAATAAAATATTACCGCTTGTCCCAAAGAATTGATACATAACAGTAGCTAATAGTTGACCACCGTTTTCGAATTGCCCTAAGTTTCCGTTTGAAGCTCCGATATAACCGAGTAAGAAGTAAACAATTGTTAAGAATAGAGCAGCGATACTTCCGCAAATGATTGTATATTTCGCGATAGATTTCTTCTCTTGTATACCGTTTTGACGAATTGCATTTACAACAATTGTTGATAGTACGAGAGCGCCAATTGCATCTAACGTTAAAAATCCTTCAAGAAATCCTTTGAAAAACGGGATGTCTTTATAGTCACCGATAGGCTCTGCAAACGTTCCTGGTGAAAGAATCGCTTTTGTTGCCATAATTGCAATAATTACAAGTAAAATTGGCGTTAATATTTTACCGATATGATCTACTAGCTTGGATGGATTTAATGATAAGAAGTAAACGACTGTAAAGAAAATCGCACTAAAAACTAACATAGAATACCATTGATCTGGGAAAAGTGGTGCAATCCCGATTTCATAAGATACGGATCCAGTTCGTGGAATAACAAATAGTGGGCCGATTGAAAGATAAATAATGATAGCGAATACTGCTGCGAATTTTGGATGAACACGGCTCGCTAAAGTGTTAAAACTACCACCAGCAAGGGCAACAGCAACGATAGCAAGTAAAGATAAACCGACGTCTGTAATAATAAACCCTGTAATGGAAACCCACATATTTTCTCCGGAAGAAAGACCGAGAAGGGGCGGGAAAATCATATTACCAGCACCGAAGAAAACTGCGAATAGTAATAAACTAATCGAAAGTATTTGCGCTGGTTTTAAAGTTGTATGCATATAAAGAAAATCCTCCTAATGAGTGTTTTTGTCGAAAATTCAAATAATTTGTCGAGTAACTGTTATTATTTTAAAGGTCTGATGACTAGAAAGCAATAGGGAATTTTGAAAATATTAAAAAATAATGCATTAAATCGAATAAATATACTATTTATATGTTTAATAGGAAGGATTTAACTTTTAACATAAAAAAACACATATCGCTAGGATACGTGTTTTAAAAAAATATTTTTTTATCGCGTTCTTCTTTTAAAATTTCAACTGCTTCTCGGAAACGTTGTGAATGGACAATTTCTCGTTCACGTAAGAAGCGTAGGCTGTCATTTATATCTGGATCATCTGATAAGTTAATGAGCCATTGATATGTTGCGCGTGCTTTTTCTTCAGCTGCAATATCCTCGTATAGATCGGCAATTGGATCACCTTTAGCCTGTATATAGGTTGCAGTAAATGGAACACCAGCAGCGTTATGGTAATGAAGAGCACTGTCATGATCAGCGTAATGAGGGTCAAGACCAGCAGCTTTCATTTGTTCAGGGGTCGCATCTTTCGTCAGCTTATGAACCATCGTAGCAATCATTTCAAGGTGAGCAAATTCTTCTGTACCAATATCAGTAAGTAGGCCAATGACTTTATCTGGAATTGTATAACGTTGATTTAAGTAACGTAGTGCAGCAGCTAATTCTCCATCTGCACCACCGTATTGCTCGATTAATAATTTTGCAAGTGCGGGATTGCAAGTTCCCACTTTAACTGGGTATTGTAATTTCTTTTCATAAATCCACATAGTTTCTCTCCTTTATATTTGCCATGGCCAAGGACCTTTGCTCCATTCCCAAGGGGCATTAGAATAGCTGTTTCCAAACTGTTGGAGTGGTCCGTATTTTTCTTCCATCTTTTGTTTTAATACTCTCCGTCTATAGGAAAAGTCATTAAATTGATTAATCGCAGCGGTGTCATCTGGATGTGTATCTAAATAAAGAGTGAGTTCAACTAGTACAAAGTCTAATTCTTGAAGCTCCAGTAAAAGCTGATAGTATTCTTCAGGTAGCGATTGATTCACGTCAGTAGTCACCGCCCTTTTTTATAAGGATTTTCATAATAGTCATAAAAAACAGGCCATAAAGTCCCTTTTTGTAGTGCTTCTTTTGGTGTGAATTGCGGCAAGTTTGGCGGTTGAAAGCCTAAAAATAAATTAGGAGGAGTAGAATAATATTTTTTTCCGATAGGAGGACAAGGATCGAGAGGGCTATGATAGGGCACGAATGATCTCATATATTTATTCACGAATAAACCTCCTTACATGTTCATTACTACGTATTGTATTCAGACATAATGAGCATTTATGACACATATAAAAAAGTAATAGGTACGGGGGGAATGAATGTGGAGACTGTGAAACAATTCATTGTATTGGAAGTAAAGAACTTAAAGGAAACTCTGTATTTTTATGAAGGGATTTTAGGGATAACACCTAGTTCAGAAAGGCCGCAATTAGATATTGCAGGGGTTTGGTATGATACTGATTCAACGAGAATTAGTTTTGTGATGAATCGCAGTTTGGGCGGGCGTGAGAAGAGTGTTACGGACTCAGTTGATGTTCTAACGTTTTCAATTTCTAACATAGAGAATGTAAAGAAGAGGTTAGTATTTTATAAAATCGCATATACAGAAAACAAAAGTGAGAAGAGTATTGTGGTACAAGACCCGGATGGATATAAACTTCAAGTGATAGAGAAGGATGAATAGACGGAGGGGATTTAGTGGAGAGAAATTATGAAGAAAGTGCGTTGTTTGAGCATCAATTTTGGTTAAAGGTACTTACTGATCATGCACAATTTTTACTGGATGCATTAGCCCCGAAGGAAAAAGAGGATATAAAAAAAGCTACTTACTTTGTTGAAACATTTACGAATTTGTTAAATAAAGTTCGGAATGTGAATCTGATGGCATTTTCAAAAGAGGCAGAACAAGCCGCTAAGGAGATTCGGGCGTTTAAATTAAATATTATACAGAAACAGCTGGAAGGGAAAATTACTATTCATTTTACGCCAACTTTTATTAATCATATGGTAAACGAAGTGGAAGAGTATATAACAGTTTTAGAGTTTTTGAAGAAGGGGGAAGTTCCGCCTGTTTTTCATGAATTACATTATCATCTCGTTTGGTTAACGGATGCGGCTGGTCATGCAGGCTCTATTTCTGGTGGATTAGATCTTGTTGAAAAAAAGATTAAAAGAGAAAAGCGAAGAATTTACGAAGCATTTTGAACAATTTTACTTAAAGGCAGTTGAAATGACAGGGTATTTACGGACAGAGCTGCATCATTTTCCTGCATTAAAGAAGTTTACGAAAGATGTTTCACTTGAATTGAAATTATTTTCGCATTTTTTACATGAAGTGGAAGAGCTCGAGTTATCTCATGAAGTATTAAGTGCACAATCAGCTAGAATGGCAGATCATATGGCAAGAGAAGAATGTTATTACTTATTAAAACTAGCTCAATCGTCTGGACTTGAAATGCCGAAATGTAATCCGCTTTAAAGAAAAAGAGGTCAATTTTATTTGGCCTCTTTTTCTGTTTTATTTTCTCTTTTTATTTTTGCTTGTTCAATGCTTGCTTGTAATGTCTCCATAATATTAATGATGTTCGGAGCTGGAGAGATTGTTTCGGTTTTTTCCTGTTGTTCAATTTTGTTTTCGATTAGTTCGGTAAGGGCTTCTTTATACTCATCTGTATACATCTCTTGTTCAAAAGGATTTGTAAGATGGTGGATTAAATTGATTGCTGCTGTGAGTTCTTGTTTTTGAATCGGATAATTTTCGTTACTTGGTAAGTTAGGTGTATTTGTTATAGCGCGAATTTCATTAGGGTAGTGAATAGTTTGCAACATAAGACCATCTTCAAAGTTGCGGATAATAGCTAAATGTTGTTTTTTTCTAATGGAAATATGGATAAGACCAAGTTTATTCGTACGTTCAAGAGCTTCTTTTAATAATAAATATGATTTTTCATGTCCTGGGGTAGGTCCTATAAAATAAGAGCGATCATAGAGAACAGAATCAATTTCGTTATTTTGGACAAAAGATATAATACGAATGGATCGTGGTTCATGAGCTTGTTGTAATTCAGCTAATTCTTTTTCATCCATAATAATATATTTATGAGGTGCGTATTCATAGGCTTTTACAATATCGTTATCATCAATTTCTTCATCCGTACAATCGGGAGCGAACTTTTTATATTTAATAGGTGTTAAGCATTCTTTATGGAGACTTAAAAATTTTATGTCGTTTTCTTCTACGGCACTATATAGTTTGATGCCTATATTTAATAGTCCAAGTGAAAGTGCACCTTTCCATACAGTATGCAAATGAAACATCTCCTTTCGTTCAAAAATGATTATGTATATTATGAGATAGTAAGAAATTCCCTATACGTTTTTTGTTTTTTACGAAAGGGATTGGGATATAAAATATATTGACAAGCCCTCTGAAATATTTTAATGTGAGTGTATAAAATTGTGTATAAAGGGGAGTAACTTATTACAGTAAAGTCGTCATTACAGGGAGAAACCCTCGGCTTTATTGGCAACGTTTCGTTGTTAGTGAGACCTTTACCAGCAATGGTAAAGGCCCCTTTCTGTCTTTTTGAGGACCCTTACCATATTTGGTAGGGTCCTTTTCGTATACAAAGAGAGGAGATATAAAAATGAAAAAACTTATTAGTAGATTAAGAGTTGTATTTCATGTTCGCCGATTTGTTCCATTCCTATTTGACTTTTTTACTTCAAAAGAGGTTTCAATAAAGAAGAAAATTTTATCTGTTGCTTTTTTAGTTGGTTATGTTGCGATGCCGCTTGATTTAATTCCAGACTTCCTACCGTTTATCGGTATTTTAGATGATATTGGAATTGTGTTATTCATTTTGAACCGAATTGTAAAAATGGCGCCAGTTCAATTACAAGAAAAGCATAACGTAAACGTAGGATAGGAGTTAAAATATGGAGCAAATGATTTTAGATATAATCGAGTTTTTAAAGCAGTTTTCTTATTTTGGAGTTGTATTGGCTTTAACTTTCGAATTTATTCCGGCAGAAGTCGTTTTGCCTATGGTTGGGTATTGGGTATACGAGGGAGATATGAATTTTTGGCTAGCTGTATTAGCTGGAACACTTGGCGGAACGACAGGACCGTTAACGTTATACGCACTTGGTTATTATGGTGGTCGTCCGCTATTAATAAAATACGGAAAATACTTCTTTATTAAAGAAGAACAAATTCAAAAAGCAGATGACTTCTTTGAGAAATATGGACCAGTTGTAGCATTTGTGGGACGCTTTGTACCAGGAGTTCGAACACTTATCTCTGTTCCATGTGGCATGGCAAAAATGAACATATGGAAGTTTAGCATATATACATTTGTAGCAATGTTCCCGTTAACGACTTTATATGTCTATTTTGGAATGAAATTAGGTCCGCATTGGGCAAAAGCGGCGGATGTTGTTGGACAATATATGCTACCGATATTACTAGTCGTAGTTATTATTGTAGGTGGTATATTAATCTATAAATTTATGAAAAAAAGAAACAGAACGGAATCTATCTAGTCATTTGAATATTTTTTGAAAATAGATGAATCGTACAGGCAAAAGACTCTGAAGGACATACACATATAGGGAATAAAAAAAGAGAGAGGGGAAAACAACTATGTCTTGTGAGTGCTCAGGGGCTGCATTAACTTGTTGTCCAGATAAAAATTATGTACAAGATAAAGTGTGTAGTCCGTGGTCTGCTACTGTAGTTGCGACAGCAATCGATAATGTTCTTTATACAAATAATATTAACCAAAACGTAGTTGGTACTGGTTTTGTTAAATATGATGTTGGACCAGGCCCAATTACTGTAGAGGTGCTTGATTCAGCTGGTACTGTAATAGATACACAAACATTAAATCCAGGAACGAGTATCGGGTTTACGTATCGTCGTTTCGATATTATACAAGTTGTGTTACCTGCAACACCTGCTGGAACGTATCAGGGAGAATTTTGTATTACAACACGTTATCCACTTTCATAGCAGAATAGGAGAGGATCAAAATGGGAATGAGAAGTTCCAGTTTGTCTTGTTGTTCTAATAAAACACTTGTGCAAGATCAAGTATGTACAGACTGGTCTATTACAGGTGCTGGTACTCAAATTGTATATACGAATAATATTACACAAGAAGTATATGGTTCAGGTTACGTGAAATATGATGTAGGGGCGGCTCCAATTACAGTTGATTTTTTAGTAGGCGCTACAGTAGTTGATACTGTTACTGTTCAACCGCAAAGTAGTGGTACTTTCACTGTACGATATTTTACGACTGTTCGAATTACTACGACAGGCACAACTGTTAATCAAGGAGAGTTTTGTATTACTGTACGTTATCCGATTTCATAAAAAAAGCATACCATTTCTGGTATGCTTTTTTTATGAAATTGGTATTTTAGAAGCGACGTGTAAATTCGCAACAGTACTTACCTTCTAAATATAATGAAGGACTACTTTCTATATTAATAATACTGACAGATTGTAAGTCTTTTCCTGTGTAAGATATTGTATTACCAGGAAAAACAGTGAAAATATTAGTTACTGTTCCAACGATTTGAATTGTAACCGCTTCTGTGCTGCTAGTACTATTATAAACCGAGACGGTACCTGATATAAGTAGTATTGCATCACTTTGCCACAGTATTATTGGCTGTGATTTATGTTTGGCAGAGGAAATAATGTTATTCGTTATAAGGAAATTTCCAGCAAATTCATTTGTTACTAGTTCGTAATTTGGATTTGGAGGAGAGGGCGGTGGACAGGGATTTGGGCAAATAATAGATAAAGGAGCGAAACAGCCAATATTTTTTTGTTTCTTTAATACAACCCCTCCTTTTAAGTTGTCTTTTACTATTATTAAATGTAGAAGCATGGCCGATGTGTTAAAAAAAGAAGGAAATGTTAAAAATTAAGATTGTCTAATAGGCTTAAACCTTAACTTATCATTAGTGTTATAGAAAAGATTATATGTAAATGGTCATAGGAAAAGAATGATTAGACTCTTTTAGACAAAAGGTGGTTGTATACCATAGTACGAGGAATGTTGGACTTAATTTCTAATTAACTGTATATTTACAAAAATCTAATAAAGTTCATTTGTTATTTAAACGACATTAACATATATTAGATAAAATAGCCCTTGTAATGAATCAATTATTATGAGGAGGATTCACGTGGACAGAAATGCTTTAAGAAAAGTAAAAGGCCTTATTGGATTATTAATGGTTTTTGTATTAGCATTCGTATCATTTCCGTGGAGTACATCAGTCAAGGCGGAAGAGAAAAAGCAAGAAAAGGCATCAAGTGAGAAGAAGATAGTTTTTCCAGTTGTAAGTGATGTGCATATTAAAAATAGTGGAACGGATGATACGTTTCGCTGGAAAAGAGCGATTGAACAGTTTAATACATTAGCACCAAAGCAAGATGCGTTTGTTATTGTAGGCGATTTCACAGATACAGGATCAGTGCAGCAATATGATCGTTTCATGCAAGTGTATAATGAAAATGCAAATAAAGATGCCGTGCGAATGAATTCTCTCGGTAACCATGATTATTGGAACGGTTTATCCGTAGAGGGTGCACAGAAGCGTTTCTTAGAAAAAACAGGTATGGAATCAATTTATTATCATAAAGTGGTAAAAGGTTATCACTTCCTTGTTATGTCTCCAGAGAATGGAACAACACATGGTTATTATTCGGACAAGCAAATTAATTGGTTAAAAGAAGAAATGGCAAAAGCACAAAAAGATGATCCAGAAAAACCGATTTTTGTATTTTTACATCAACATATTAAAGATACAGTGTACGGTAGTCAGGAATGGGGAACACAAGATAGCGCAAAAATTAATGCAGTGTTAAAAGAATATCCACAAGTTATTACGTTTTCAGGTCATTCACATTATCCGTTAGATGATCCGAGATCGATACATCAAAAAGACTTTACATCAGTTGGTACATCTTCAGTAAGTTATATGGAAGTTGAAGGTGGTAAAGTACAAGGGAATATCCCGCCAGGAGCTAGTACGTTAAGCCAAGGTTTATTAGTAGAAGTAGATGAAGAAGAAGTGACGATTAATCGCCGTGATTTCCATACGAATTCTTGGACAGGCGAGCCTTGGAAAATTAAATTACCAGCAAAGAAAGAAACATTTACACATGTAGAAGATCGTGATAAAGAAAAGCCTTACTTTGCTAAAGATGCAAAGCTTGCTGTATCAAATGTAACAGAAAATGCGGCAACAGTAACATTCCCGCAAGCATTGGACAACCTTCTTGTTCATTCGTATCGCGTACAAGCGAAGGATAAACAAACGGGAGAGATTAAAAACAAGTTATTAGCATTCTCAGAATTTTATCGTGATCCAGTGCCAAAAGATCTTACGTTAACGCTTGCTGGGTTAGATGGTGGGAAAACATATACACTTGAAATAGTTGCCATTGATTCATTCGGCAATGAAACCGCTCAGCCGTTAACAGCAGAAATTACTACAAAAAAAGATAATATTGACCCGAATGTGAAAGTACCGAAAGCGGATGTTTTTGATGTAAACTTTGGAGATGGTACATTTAAAGACAATTCACCATTTGGTACAAAAGGTGATGTGAAGGGCAATGTGGTTATTGAATATGATAAAGCATTGAAGAAGAATGCTATGAAGTTAAACGGAAAAGCAAATACATTTGGATACCTTCCATTTTCAGCAGCACAAAAAGAGAAAATAGCAAATATGTTTACGTTAGAAACTGTATTTTCAATGAATGAAATTCGCGGACAAGGTATTTTGCAAAATACAGAGAGCGGCGGAATTGGTTTTGAGTCTACAGGAAGTGGATATGTTGAATTATGGGCTCACATTGGCGGTAGCTACAAACGTGTTGGCGTTCAATTAGAAGCGAACAAAACGTATCATTTAACAGGAACATATAACGGAAGCGAAGTGGCAATTTACGTAGATGGTAAAAAAGTAAACAGTCAGTCAGCTCAAGGGAAAGTTTATAACCCGAACGTACCATTTGCATTTGGAGCGGATCCTGATAGTAACGGAAATGGTGGTATTCCGTTAAATGGACAAATCGCGTTAGCAAAATTATATAGTAAAGCTTTAAGTTCTTCAGAAGTATTAGCATCATACAATGAGTTTTCTAACCGTACGAAGTTAGAGCAAGTAAATGCGTTATTTGAAGAGCTTGGAAAAGTAAAAGAAGTGTTAGTTAGTACGTATGAATTTGGTGATAAGCCAGGTCAATATTCAAAGGAAGCCTTTCAAGAATTAGAGAAAAGCTATAACATTGCAAAGCAAGCATTTGAAAATGTAGGAAGTACTGGGGAACAAATTATTCAAACATATAATGAATTAAAATCAGCTAATGTAACATTCGTACAATCAAAAGTGGCAGAAGAACAACCAAAAACAACGAAAGAAAAATTACAGATCAATATTGAATCTGCAAAAGCAGTAGTGAAGAAAGCGCAAGCTGTAAATGTAACAGATGGTTCAGTGAAATCATTGCAACAAAAAATTACAGTTGCAGAAGCTGTATTACAAGATATGCAAGTAAAAGATGCACAGGTAGAAACGATGAATCGTACATTAGAGTATGCGATTTCACTTGTTGAAAAAAGTATGAACAAATAAGAGAGAAGAAAAGAAGCTTATCATGATAGGCTTCTTTTTTGTTATACTAAAAGTAGCATAGAAAGAAGGAGCGAATAATTTGGAACAGAAAAAGCTAAAAAGAATTCTTGAATATGTATGGATCGCGGTTGTGCTCCTTGTAGGATATTATTTATTAAAAGATAAAAGTATTTGGGTTTTATTCTTAATGACGTTTTTATTAGCAGGATTAGGAACGTTATTTATTAACTTCTTCTTTGATAGTTTGAATGCCTGGAAGAAGAAAAAGAAGGGGACGAAGTAAAGGAGGGAATATATGCAAAAGTGGAAGCTCATATATCAGGTGACTATTTTCTTAGTGCTTGTGGGTATTGGAATGGTCAAATATTCGACACCAATAGGAAATTGGGCATGGTTTACAGCTTGCATCGGCATATTTTTCATTTTACAATCGTTAACGAAAAAATATAATAGTACAGAAAGATAGCTCGCCGTTTTATCGGCGAGCTATTTTGTTATGCTTTTTTCTGTTCATCATCTGTTTTTTCGGTAGCTAAATGACTATGTTTCCTAGAGTAGAAGAAATAGAAGCATAAGCCGACTATAAGCCAAACTGCAAAGCTAATCCATGTTGTTTTAGACAAATTGATCATTAAATATAAGCAGCAAAGAATCGCGACAACTGGTAATACAGGTACGAAAGGTGTACGGAATCCACGTTTTAAGTCAGGGTGTGTTTTTCGTAAAATAAGTACTGCGCAGCAAACGAATGTAAAGGCTGTTAATGTGCCGATGTTTACTAAATTCGCTAGCAAATGTAAGTCTAAAAGGCCTGCTAATAAAGCGGCAACGACGCCAGTAATCCATGTATTTAATAAAGGGATTTTTACTCTTTTATTTACACGTGCTAACGCTTTTGGAAGTAGACCGTCACGGCTCATCGCATACGAAACGCGAACTTGTCCATACATCACGACTAGGAGGACGGTCGTCATTCCAGGCATCGCTCCAACAGCGAGTAGTCCTGCAATTGCATCTTCACCAACGAAGTGCAATGCAAATGCAACTGGATCAGAAACGTCTAATTGTGTATAAGGAACCATACCTGTTAAAACGAAAGATACAATCATATATAAAATAGTACAAATAAGAAGGGAACCAATAATACCAATTGGTAAATCACGCTGTGGTTTTTTCGTTTCTTCCGCAGCGGTTGCGATTGCATCAAAACCTAAAAAGGCAAAAAACACAGTGGCAGCGCCAGTAATAATACCGTCGTATCCGAATGGAATGAACGGTGTCCAGTTTTCAGGTTTTACATATTTTGCGCCTGCTACGATAAAAGCGATAATAACTGCTAGCTTGATAAGAACCATAATATTATTAATGCGAGCGCTTTCGCGTATACCGAAGCTTAAAAGACCGGTAATGATTAGTAAAATACAAACAGCGGGTAAATCGATGAGGCCACCTTTTCCTACGCCAGGGGCCGAGGCGATTATGGCGGGCAGGTGTATATTGAAACCTTGTAGTAATGATTGTAAATAACCAGACCAACCGACAGCTACTGCTGCAACGGCAAGTAAATATTCGAGCATTAAACACCATCCGACGATGAAGGCGACGACTTCTCCGACTGTCATGTATGCGTAAGTATACACACTTCCTGAGACAGGAATAGAAGAAGCAAATTCAGCATAACAAAAGGCTACACAAGCACAAGTAAATGCAGCAATAAGGAATGATAGCATAATACCAGGACCAGAATGTTTTGCTGCAACAATACCTGTTAATACAAAGATCCCTGTCCCAATTACGGCGCCGATTCCTAAAAACGTTAAATCGAGTGCAGTTAATGTTCTATCTAGTTGCTTTGGTGACTCAGTACTAAGCGCTTTTTTTCGTAATAATGACTTCACTTTGGACTCTCTCCCCCCGTTTTTTCATTTCCATAACTGCGACTATAGTATGAGCCCATTAAAAAAGAGTAAGTAAGTGGAGGTGCAGTTATGGTATGTAGTTTTTTAAAATTGCTGGATTAATCTTAATATAATTCAGAATATTTTGTCAAATAAAAATATGACAAATAAAATGCGGATCAATAGGGGAAACTACTTGCAGAAATGGACGGGGTTAACGCCCCACTGATTAAAGTTAAAGTAGGAGCAGATGCTATGTTATTTTATTTTGAACTTGTCGTCATTTTACTTTGTACGAAATTAGCTGGTGATATTAGTGTGAGACTTGGTCAGCCTTCTGTACTTGGTAAGTTAATTGTTGGTATTATTATTGGTCCGGCTGTACTCGGTATTATTAATAGTTCTGAACTGATTGATGAACTGAGTGAGATTGGTGTTTTGTTACTTATGTTTATGGCGGGACTTGAAACGGATTTAGAAGAGTTAAATCGGAATTTGAAATCTTCATTTGCAGTAGCGGCTGGTGGAATTATTTTTCCTTTCATCGGTGGTTATGTAACAGGATTGCTGTTTGGATTAATACAATCCCATGCCATTTTTTTAGGGTTATTACTTTGCGCGACATCGGTTAGTATTACGGTGCAGATGCTACGTGATCTAGGAAAAATGAATACGAGAGAAAGTACAATAATTTTAGGTGCTGCCGTATTTGATGATGTCATTGTCGTTATTTTATTAGCATTTGTAATGAGTTTTTTAGGAACACAAGATGTGAATATAACACTTGTCATTGTAAAGAAAATTATTTTCTTTGTAAGTATTGTTTTTATTGCTTGGAAAGTCGTTCCTTGGATTATGAAAATGCTTGTCCCGCTTCGTGTAACAGAAGCGTTAATTAGCGCGGCTCTTATTATTTGCTTTTCTTTTTCTTATTACAGTGAAATGATGGGAATTGCAGGTATTATTGGAGCGTTTGCGGCGGGAATTGCTATTTCTCAAACAGAGTATAAGCATGAAGTGGAACATAAAATTGAACCGATCGCTTATGCAATATTTGTTCCAGTATTCTTCGTAAGTATCGGAATGGAAATTACATTTCAAGGCATTGGAAGCCAGTTTTGGTTCATTATTATTATGACTCTCATTGCGATTTTCACAAAGTTAATCGGATCAGGTTTAGGAGCAAGGCTGACAGGGTTTAACCTCCAATCTTCTATTAGTATTGGCGCGGGGATGGTATCACGTGGTGAAGTAGCGCTTATCATCGCTGCAAATGGACTTACGGCGAATTTATTAGCGAAAGAAAATTTCACAGCGATTGTTATTGTTGTTATATTGACGACGATTATTACACCGCCACTTTTGAAGAAATATTTTGTATAGAGAGGAAGAGCTTATCTGATGTAGGTAAGCTCTTTTTTTATTCCTAAAAGCAACGATCATATAGCATGAAGGGTTTGTAATTATGGTAAAATCTATGTATGTGATATGACAAGGAGAGGGAAGTGTGAAGATTACGAAGGAGAAGGTTATCGGTGTAATCGTACTTATTGCAGTATGTATACCATTTACTGCATGGAAAGAATCAAAAGTGAAAGATTTTCCGGTTTCTATTTTTTCGGAAGAAGCAGATGGTGAGTACGGTCAGAAGCTGAAATATACTGCTTTTTTACCTGATGTTGCGATTTGGATGAACGGTTGGGAAAAGAAGTGGACAGAAGGGGAAAGAACTGTTTATCAAAAAGGGAATCGCATTGTAAATGTGTTTCATCCTCCTGGCGATGATGGTTATTACCTTCTTGAAGCAAGAGAAAATAAGTGAACGCAACCGTAAGAAGTGGAGGTTAAATAGTGAAAGCTTCAACATTACTATTTAAAATTGAAAGTAATATGGATCAATTTTCACCAGCTGAGAAGAAGGTTGCCATGTACATAATGGAGAATGCAGAGATTGTACCGAATTTAACGACGAAAGAAGTGTCAACGAATGCAGGCGCAAGTGAAGCGAGTGTCGTTCGCTTTTGTAAATCGATTGGAATCGGAAGTTTTAAAGCATTTAAGATAGCACTCGTTCGTGAATTAACGATTACTGATTATAATATTAACGATTTTTCAGTGATGAATACAGAAGATGGACCGTATGATTTATTTAATAAAGTTACTTATGTGAATAAAGCTGCAATTGAGGCGAGCGTGACGGCGATAGATAAAAAAGAACTTGAAAAAGCTGCAGATCGTATTGTAAATGCCGATAAAATTATCTTTTATGGAGTAGGCGGATCAGCTACTCCGGCGATGGACGGAGCTTATAAATTTACAAGGCTCGGATTTACAGCGATGATGCTATCCGATTTTCATATGATGTTGCCGCTTGTGACGAATTTAAAAGAAGGCGATATATTTGTTGCGATTTCAACATCTGGTCGAACGAAAGATGTGCTTGAAATGGCGCAGTATGCAAAGAGACAAGGTGCAACTGTTATTGGAATTACGAAACTAGATCAATCATCACCGTTATATAAAGAAGCGGATATTCGCCTTTGTATGCCAGATGTAGAACAAGATCATCGTATTGCGAGTATTGCTTCGAGAATGACGCAATTGAATATGATCGATGCTTTATATGTGATTACTTTCAATCGAATTGGTAATAAAGTATTGAATCAATTTATGGAGACGCGAGAAGAAGCGTTGCGGTTACGGAAGTTAAAGTAGAAGAAAAGATGAGGAGACTCATCTTTTTTTATCCCGCTATTTGCCGTGCAGTAAGACCCTCACTTCAAAATTCAGCGGAACCAAAGAAAGTTAGGTGGGGATCAACTACCCGTTAATGCCCGATTGGTGCGGGCTAATAATCAGTGGGGATGAACAAAACCCCCACTGATTAAAGTTTCACTTTATGATCTTTGACAAAAATATGTCATGTCGTGAAATTTTATTTCATAAAATAAGAAAGAGTCATTGATTTTTAGTTTCTTAAAGTTATAATAAAAGTGTGAAATATAATTTCAAAGAGGGTGGCAATATGTTAGAAAATTTATCGACAGAACATCGTAATGAGAAAACAATGAATTTGGATGAGATGAGCATAAAAGAAGTGTTGCAAAGTATGAATGAAGAAGATCGAACTGTTGCGTTAGCAGTTGAAAAAGAGATAGAACAAATTGAAAAGGTTGTACAGACTGTTATTAAATCTTTTGAAGAAGAGGGACGTTTAATTTACATTGGTGCTGGTACGAGTGGTCGTTTAGGTATTCTAGATGCAGTGGAATGTCCGCCGACATTTGGCACGGATGATAAAATGGTGCAAGGATTTATAGCCGGTGGATTGAAAGCGTTTACTAAAGCGGTGGAAGGTGCTGAAGATCGCGAAGAGTTAGCAGAAGAAGATTTAAAAAGTATTGGATTAAATGAGAAAGATACAGTGATTGGAATTGCTGCAAGTGGCAGAACTCCTTACGTAATTGGCGGCTTGAAATACGCACAGAGCGTAGGAGCGAGTACAGCGAGTATTTCTTGTAATAAAAATGCTGAAATAAGTAAATATGCAAAGTTAAATGTGGAAGTAGAGACAGGTGCAGAAATATTAACAGGATCAACACGTTTAAAAGCTGGTACAGCACAAAAATTAGTGTTGAATATGATTTCAACAGCTTCGATGATTGGTGTAGGAAAAGTATATAAAAACTTAATGGTAGATGTTCAATCCACAAATGAAAAGTTAGTAGAACGGTCAAAACGAATTATTGTGGAAGCAACAGGCGCTAGTTATGAAGTAGCGGCAGAGTATTATGAAAAGGCAGAACGTAACGTAAAAGCTGCCATTGTTATGGTGTTGTTGCAGTGCGAATATGGGGAAGCACTGGAGAAACTAAAATGCGCAAAAGGGTTTGTGAAGAAAGCACTATAAAATAATAGGGAGGGGGATTCTATTATGAAGAAAGAAGAGAGAATGGCCAAGGAAATTTCGGAGCAACTTGGATGAATAAAAAATATTCGTAGTATTGCTCATTGTATGACGAGACTACGATTAACGCTTCATGATGAAAGTAAAGTAAGCACGGACCTTTTGAAAAAGGTTGAAGGTGTTATGGGTGTTATAGAAGATGAGACGCTTCAAGTTGTCGTTGGTCCAGGAACAGTAAATAAAGTAGCAGCTAAAATGGAAGGCTTAACAGGACTACGAATTGGTGAGGTAGCAGATCATCACCTTGAAGATATTGGGCAAGAGATGAAATCAGAGATTAAGAAGAAAAATAATACACCGGTGAAAAACTTTTTACGAAAAATAGGAAGTATTTTCATTCCGTTAATTCCAGGACTTGTTGCGTCAGGAATTATAAACGGGGTTGCTAACTTTGTGAAAAACGCTGGTGCTGATCCAAATGCAACGTGGTTACAAATGTTACTACTCATTGGCGGCGGTATCTTTACATTCTTAGGAATTTTAGTTGGTTGGAATACAGCGAAAGAGTTCGGCGGGACACCGGTTCTTGGGGCAATTGCTGGTATTTTAATTTTCAACCCGGCGATGGCAAACGTAAAATTGTTTGGTGAAGCATTAGTGCCCGGACGGGGCGGATTATTCGCAGTTATTTTTGCAGCATGGCTTATGGTTGTAGTGGAAAGACAAGTTCGAAAAGCAGTGCCGAATGCAGTTGATATTATCGTGACACCACTCATTACTGTATTAGTTGTAAGTATTGTAACGATGTTAGCCATTCAGCCATTAGCAGGTTTCTTATCAGATGGTATTACGAGCGGAATTAATGCTATTTTAAATATTGGCGGAGCATTTGCTGGCGCAGTACTTGCGGGAACATTTTTACCTCTCGTTATGGTCGGATTGCATCACGGTTTAACACCAATTCATATGGAATTCATTAATCAAACACACGTAACACCTTTATTACCAGTACTCGCAATGGCTGGTGCTGGCCAAGTGGGCGCAGCAATTGCGATTTATGTGAAAACAAAAAACAAACGACTTCGAAATGTAATTAAAGGTGGATTGCCAGTTGGCTTTTTAGGAATTGGTGAGCCGTTATTATACGGGGTTACATTACCACTTGGGAAACCGTTTATTACTGCTTGTTTAGGAGCGGCTGTCGGTGGTGCATTCCAAGCAGTTATGCAAACAGCTTCTCTTGGAATTGGCGTATCAGGGCTATCTTTAATTCCGTTAATTGCTGACAATAAATATTTACTATATTTCTTAGGTTTAGTAATTGCATATGCTTTCGGATTTATCTTTACGTACTTCTTCGGATTTAAAGAAGAAATGGCAGAAAACATATAGAGAAAGGGATTCCTTTCTCTTTTTCTATTAATAGAGAGGGAGATTTATATGATCGGAGTTTCCATTTATCTTTCAAAAGAACGAGTAGAGAAACAAGAAGAGTGGCTAAAAGTAGCGAAGGAAAATGGGTTTACATCTATTTTTACATCACTGCACATTCCAGAAGATGATCCAAATACGTATAAAGAGTTAATTCAAATATTAGGGAAAAAAGCTCTTGCACATGAGATGGAGCTAATGGTTGATGTTTCTCCAAAATCGTTACACCATTTAGGGCTAACATATGAAAATGTGGAAGAGCTATTGGACTGGGGCATTACCGGTTTAAGAATGGATTACGGCATTGCGCCAAAAGAAATTACAAGCGTATCTCATAAGATGAAAGTAGCTTTAAATGCGAGTACGATTACAAAGTCATTTTGGAAAGAATTACTTGCAGAACATATAAGAGTAGAGAATGTAGAAGCATGGCATAATTTTTACCCGCGCCCAGAGACAGGACTAGCAAAGTCTTTCTTACAAAAACAAAATCAATATTTACAGAAGTGCGGAATAAAGACGATGGCATTTATTTCAGGAGATGCGGAAAAACGTGGTCCGTTATATGAAGGGTTACCAACGTTAGAAAAACATCGCAATATGCGCCCGCTTGAAGCGTACTTAGAACTTGTTCAAGATTGTGGTGTTGATAAAGTATTGATTGGAGATATAAGCGCAAGTTTAGAAAGTATGCAAGAAGTAGCTAGTGCAAGTAGAGGGATTATTCCATTGCGTTACAAATCATTTATAACTGATAAAGAAGTATTAAAAGTGGTAGAGCAAGTGCATACAAATAGACTAGATCCGGCTCGTGATGTTATTCGATCTGTAGAATCAAGGGAAGGAAATAGAGTGGTGATAAAGCCGATGCATACAATTGTAAGAAAGAAAGGGAGTATTACAATTGATAATGAATTGTACGGTAGATATGCAGGGGAGATGCAAGTTGCCATATATGATTTACCTGTAGATGAGAAAGTGAACGTTATTGGAATGGTTGTGGAAGAGGACGTGTCTTTACTGCCTTATATTGGCGCTGGAAAAATGTTTCAACTTTTTTATGCGATAGAATAAAAGCTTGAATTAGCGCTATTTTGTAAGAAAACATTATCCGTAAAACGGATAATGTTTTTTGTTTTCTTTAAAAAAGTATTTGACGAATGAAATAAAATACCGTATTGTTTTGACTTGTAAATAAAAGTTCACCATAACAAAACAAAAAGGAGAGTTCAAAATGAATCAATATATTGGGAATTTAATTATTCGTATCGTGTTAGGAGTTACGTTCTTTGCACACGGTTTAGCAAAGTTTCAATCAGGTATCGATAACGTAGCAGGATGGTTTACAAGCATCGGTTTACCAGGTGGCCTTGCATACGGCGTAGCAACAGTTGAATTAGTTGGTGGTATATTATTAATTATCGGTTTAGGTGTACGATATGTAGGATTGTTATTCGCTCTTATTTTAGCTGGAGCTATCGTAAAGGTAAATGGAGCAGCAGGTTTATTAGGAGATGGAAAGAATCCAGGATATGAATTAGATCTTGCATTATTATCAATGGGTACGTATTTATTCGTAGTAAAAGCAGAAGGATATGTAGATCGTTTCTTAAAAGAGAAAGTAATGAAAACGAAGTAAATTTTATTTATAAATTGTTGACTTGAAGAATTAATGTAACTATAATGGTTACAACGAGTGGATTAAGAGTAAAACAATTTAAATATTTTTTACACAAGATGTAACTACACAAGTTACATCTTGTGTAAAAATAAATAAACGGGAGGAAGTAATATGCCTAAATCAAATTTAGAAATTATTAAAAGCACGTATGAAGGATCAGCTTCTTCAAATGCAAAGCATTTAGCAGAAGCCCTCTCTGAAAAAGTGGAATGGACAGAGGCAGAAGGTTTCCCGTACGGCGGAACATATAAAGGCGTAGAAGCTATAATGGAAAATGTATTTAGCCGTTTAGGATCAGAATGGGATGATTATAAAGCAAGTGTAAATACATATCATGAAGTAAGCGGAAAAGATGTAATTATTGCTGAAGGTATGTATTCAGGAGTTTATAAAGAAACGGGAAAATCATTTGAAGCAGAATTTGTCCATGTATGGCAACTGGAGAACGGAAAAATCGTGAAGTTTAAGCAGTATGTAGATAGTTATATTGTTAGGGAAGCAATGAAGAGCTAATGCTTTTTAAATGGATCGTAGGTATATGCATTACAATTATAGTAATTTTCTCGTCTATAGTTGGCGGAATGAAATTGCTTGCATATGTAGAAAAAGAAAATAAAAATATTCAAACCGAGCGAGCGACAAACGAAAAAGAGAAAAAAGCTGCAGAAGAAGCTCCGCAAATTAGTGAAGGTGAAATTATTTCTACTATGCATAAAATGGTGCACCAAAAGGTAAAATCCTCTGAAAAATGGGGATTTGTAGAGATGACAAAAAAGGAAATTTCTAATGTAAAAAGAGATATTGAAAATGGTACAGGTTTTCAATATAAAATGA
Organism: Bacillus cereus group sp. BfR-BA-01349; assembly: GCF_022663795.1. Lineage (NCBI taxonomy): Bacteria > Bacillati > Bacillota > Bacilli > Caryophanales > Bacillaceae > Bacillus > Bacillus cereus group sp. BfR-BA-01349. The sequence continues at coordinate 913 of NZ_JAKUGE010000065.1, read as the reverse complement.
AGTTATTTTCTATTATAAATAGATGGGAAAAAGGAGATTTTTCTCAAACTGTTGAGGAGCATAACTTTTTATGGAGCCTTCAAGGTGGAGATACTGGCAAGGCGACGGAACGTTTATCGCCAGAAGAGGAAAAGCAGTATATAAAAGAAATGAAGAGAAAATAAAAACATCGTCAACCCAGATGACGATGTTTTTTCATTAAGAATGTTTTCGCATTAAAGGTCTAGTTGGCTGAACGGCAACAGTTTTGAAATGAGAAAATAAATAACATCCTGTTACAACGACAATTGTCCCTAAAATTTGTATCCACGTTAATTCTTCTCCGAGGAATATGAATGCTAAAATGGCTGTGAAAATTGGATTGAAGTTTAGAAAAATACCTGATGTAGTTGCGCCTAATTTTTGTACACCAATATTCCAAAATACCATACAAAGAACTGTCGAAATAAGCCCAGTATATAAAAGTGATGTGATGAAAGAAGTATTTATATTTGAAACAGTGAAGCTACCTATGTTAAACGGTAGTAATAAAATAACGCCGAAAATACCAGAGTACAACGTTGCCATAAGTGGTGTAGTTGTTTTTGTTGCCCATTTACTACAAACAGAATAGATTCCCCAAATACAAACTGCTGCAATCATCCATAAATCACCGCTATTAAAATATAGTGAAAATAAAAGCGAGAAATCACCTTTTAATAGGACGAGGATGACCCCGAAGAATGAAAGAATCATGGATAGGATTTGAAGTGTATTTACTTTTTCTTTTAGAAATAATACTGAAAATAATGCGATTGAAATTGCATTCAATGTAGAGATAAGAGCGCGACAAGAAGTCGCTTCATAATAGTGCGTATCCATAAGGATACGCTATTCTAGTTGTCAAGAATATTTCCACCCAAAACAGCGTTGC
>NZ_JAKUGE010000064.1:0-29669 GCF_022663795.1 Bacillus cereus group sp. BfR-BA-01349 | reverse complement strand
CGATGGAACGCCGTATGCTGGGAAACTAGCACGTACGGTGTGAGGCGGGGGAAAAGGCGGAGATAGAATCAAAACCTTACCTATCGTCATAATTTTAACAGTAGGTGTTGCAATAAAGTCTAAGCAATCATTTTGTGTAGTAACAGGATACGAAGGTATAACACCAAGACTACAAAACGTTGCCTATGATAAAGGATTACTTGAGGAGAACATTGTATGTTAAGCTAAACTCAAACATATTTGAGGAGGACAACAATGACTTGTACTGATTGTACTAGGAAAGAAATCAAAACTAATGTTAAAAAGGATGAATTAATTTTTACGAATGTTCCAGCGAATATCTGTACAGTATGTAATGAACTGAATTTTAATTTTCGTGATCAACTGATTATGGAGCATTACAGTAAACTAGAAAGAGTAAACCCAGGGGAAATAGATTTTGCTGATGTTGAATTAGCATACAAATCTATGACAATAGAAAACTTAATTGTGAATAGCCCCCTTCAATAAGTAGAGTGAAGAACCGTGAATTAAACATGGTTCTTTTTTTATTATAAAAAATTAGGAGGAAATTAAAATGCCAGAATTTACAGTGTCAAGAGCTTATAGTGGGTATAAAAGAATTGAGTGTGAAGATTTATTAGAAGCCGTACGTTATGTATTTAATATAGAGGGTGATCTATTTTATCGTGGTGAAGTATTGGTGTCCTGCCTTCAGTATGATCAGGATGTTAATATCAAAAATTTAGAAAAGGTAGGTATATTAATGTATTTTCCTAATAATTCAGTTGCTTTTAAATGGATTGATGAGGAAAAAAATTCACAAAAATACTATGCCAACTTTATTGATTTAAAAAGATTGGGAATGAAGGCTGGATTAGAAGTACATGTAAACGATTTTCGCAGTATAAAAAGCGAAATATTGTTTGAGGATCTGAACGAAATACGAAAGTATGCTGAAAAAGAATATCCTTATAAGGGTGAACAAATTTCAATATTGTATTTCTCTAGAGAAAATGAAATGAAAAGACTATAAATTAACTAATAAATGATGGGGGATAAAAACATGATTACATTAAATGAGATGATTGAAAAATGTGAAGAAAATCTTTGGCTTAGATCTGGAGCTTTAGAAGATGCAATAGCCGAATTAGATTATCAGTTCAATTTAATTCATTGTGATAGTATAGAACAATTCATTCAATATATGAAACAAGGAAATTGGTCAATACGCCAAGGGTTCGCACTTCAGAATCTATTATTTGTTAATCAAATTAACGCAGGTGATGAGTGGTGGACAATTAGAAAAAAGAAAGATGGAAATTTAATTGCATTTGAGAGTATAAGTTTTCAATCTATGATAGAGCGTATGGGAGAAGGTCCAGTAGCTGTATATATAAAATTCTTACTTGATGACCGTGATCCTTTTGAAGTAATGAAGGAGGCACTTTAATAATGCTATTACATGATTATCCACTTAAAACACAAGAAAAATTAATTGTATTTGATCTTTTAATGATAATGAATAAAGACAACGTCATTCAACCTGGGGATAGGGAACTTTATGAAATTTGTGGTTATGGTGGCCCAAGATATTTTAAAAAACATTTAGATAAGTTGATTCATCTAGGAATAATAAATAAAAAGGAAATTAACAAAAAAGTTATACTAACTTTTAACAAAAGGTTGGTTGCAGCCGGAGAACTAGGGCCGAAAATATTTACATAAATAATATTTAAATGATAAAGGTGATTAGCATAGTTTTATATGTTTATCACCTTTTTGTATATAAGAGAATCTTAATAAATTTATTAAAAAAAAATAGGAGAGAATATATAAAATGCATAATGTAGAACCAAAAGGTTATAAATTATTAATTCGAGGGAGTAAAGGCCTCTTTCATAAATACTTACTTATTAATGAGAAAAAAGATGTAATTGAAATGAAGAGCCAATTTTTCAACGGAGTGTGCATAGATATTGAAGAAATAGAGCTTGTTAATAACGAAAATTTATTACTTGGAGATTTAGCGGCTTACGAAGCGTACAATCTATATACAGAAGAATATAACTTAGAATTTACACTTATTTCTTTTAGTAGATTAAAAAGAGAGATATATGTAACTATGGATGGCGGCCGTTTAGGAAAAGTTCAATTTCACTTTGATATAAATGCCATTAGATATCATTCAAGTTATTTTATTAATAGTAATACTAATATTAATGACCTGGATTTAGATTTAGAAATGATTCCTTTAACAGATTTAATTGATATCTCCTATGAAATGTATTTTTCAATTAGAGGAACTAGAAAAACAAATAATCAGGTTAATGGTGATCCTTATATACATATCGATACAAGTAAGGAGATTGGATATCAAATTCAGGTAACTAGAAATGGTTTAAGAGAGCTAAGATATTTTATACCTAATGATTATAAAAGTGTATATGATGATGCAATAATTCAATTTGAAGCAGATGATTGTATAGTGAAAGAAGTAATCTCATTTACTTTACACAGTTTAAAAGTAAATGAGATGAAATTAGACATGGCATACACAATTTTGGTAGATAGAGAAGCGTATCCTTTTGATGCAATAACGTTTAAGCGATTAGAATCTGATTTAATAGACGTTGTTATGAAAGGGAATAAATTTTCAAATGAATCAAGTGGGTACTCAATTACACTGTCAAATCTTAAATCAATTAATAACATGAAAAAGCAGGTTGGAGAACTTACTTTATATGATTTAAATCAAATTTTATTTTGTTGCTATTAATAAATATTTAGGAAAAAGATATATTAATAGGCTAAAGATATGCGAAAAAATTAAAGAGAGAAATAAAGAGGTGTTTTTAGAAACCTCTTTTTTATTTTAGGAGGAAATAATTATGAAACGAATTGAATCTGTAGAAAAAATCATAGAAAGATCATTTGATGAAAAAGGTATTAATAAATTTATGGCAAAGGTAAATATAAATTCTGTAGGTAATATAGATTTTTTACCAATGGGGCAATTAATAAATAAAACATTAGGTGCAATAAAGAGAAAATATCATTCAATATTAAAAGAGTGTAAAACAATTGATGATGTACAAAAGATCCTAAATACCATACCTATGAAGAAAATTGAAAGATACATTGAAATTGAAGAGATTAGTGAACAAACATTTGTTGAATGTGATAAAGAATATATGTCTAAATTACTATATCTTGTATTGAAAATAAAAGAAGGAAAAGGTACAAGAAGTGATTATTATCCAAAAATCAAGGAGCTTTTACCCTTAATTATAAGAAAAACCATTATAAAAGAGGGAAAAGAGGAATCTAGTGAATTTTTAACTGTTGCAAAGATTAATGTTCCACCAACCGTAGAATATAACACAAAATTGGGATGTAGAAAAAATCATTATTTAATAGGCAGAAGTAAAGATAGATTCTCAATAAGATCTCTTGCTGCAGAAATGGCATCAATGTTTTTGCTAGGTGTTGTAAATGAATATACAATAAAAAACCCACAATTATATGAATTAAAAATGATAAATAAATATGTAGAAAATTATTATAGTAAAGATACAAAAATATTACTGGTGCCAAAAAATGAAACAGATGCATCTTTAGTCATTAACCAGATTAATAGATATTATAAAGAATTAATAGTTGAGGATTATCAAAAGAATGAGGATGAGCAATTAAATAATATTGTCGGTAAATTAAAATTAGAAATAGTTAACGGTAGAGTAATTAATATAAATACTAATGAAATTTTACGTTTAATGATTAAGGAATTTATATTAGAAAGTGAACAAATTCATATAAAATCAAAGAGATATCATGATAGTCTAACAGCATATGCAAAATCGTTTCAGGAAAAAAAGCATATTACTAAAGAGCATCAATATGTAATGAAAAACAATGTTTTTTTAAAGCGTTTTTCATCAGTAGAGCTAGATAATATTGTTGATTTAAAGGAAGTTCGTAAGCTGGAGGACGAATTTATTAAATTATCTAGTGAAGTCTATATACCCAATAGTGTAGAAAAGAATATTTCTTTTAAAATAAAGAGAATTAGACATCATAAAGCATCTGGGTTATTTTATCCTAAGCCTATTGGTTGTTTAATTATAGATCGCAGCGGAATTTCTAGTTTCCTACATGAGTTAGGGCATCTAATTGATTTTGAGGAAGAAAAATATCAGTTAAGTGAATCTATAGAATTTAAAGCTGTTTATGATTTGTATAGAAGAAATTTAGTAAATAAAGTAGGTAATATAAAAGATTATAAAAAAGTTAAAATTGGTGAAAAATCATTGAGTTATTATTTAGAAAAAGCAGAAGTTTTTGCGAGATCTTTTGAAGTTTATTATGGGATACTAAAGGGTGTAAATAATTCTTTATTAAAATCACAAAATGATTATGCAAATAGACAGGAATATCCGATTGAAGATGAAGAGTATATGAATATGGTTAGAAGTTATTTTGAAAAGGTTTTAAAAAACAAACCAATAAATTCTATAAAAGAAGAAGAAAATTTAAGGACAGTAAAGAATAAAAGGCTGTTACCATCTTCAGATATAATTATTACTAATGAAAGTTTTCATGGTAAGATGGTACAGTTAAGTCTTTTTGATGAAATAGCTTTATGACAAGAACATATGGAAACAAGCGTATTTATAATTACCTATGTTATAATAAGTTTATCAGTAATTTAGCTTCTTTTAATTAACATACAAAAAAACAAACCTTTTGGGTTCTTGGACGATATTTATATCAATCAAGTTCTCAAAAGGTTTTTTTTATGAGAATTTTGAGTATGTTTTATGAGAATTTTTAAAAAGGGAGAGATAGAAATGGGATTATTTGTGATTTATGGTTTAGAGCAATATACAATTGATAAGGAATTAACAAAGATTATAAATAAAGACTTAGAAAGCGATACTATTGATTTTTCGGTTAATATTTATGACTGTGATGAAACTGCAGTTCAAATTGCTATAGAGGATGCAGAGATGCTTTCTTTAATGATGGGACCTAAAAAAGTAGTTGTAAAGAATGCTATGTTTTTAACTGGACAGAAAATGAAAAAAGATGAACATGATATGGATATTTTACAAAAATATATTGATAGTCCTAATGAAGACACGGATTTAATTTTTGTGGTACCGTATGAAAAATTAGATCAGCGTAAAAAGATAGTAAAGTCATTAAAAGAAAAGGCAATAATTATTGAAGCTGCAGTTTTAAAAAGTATAGAAGCTAAGAAATGGATAAAAGAAGAATCAGAAAATCTAAATATAGAATTAAGTTCTGAAGCTATAGAACACCTATATATGATGGTTGGTTCTAATTTACAGATGTTATCAAGTGAATTACAAAAAATAGCTTTGTATGTTGGTGAAAAGCGTAAGGTGGATACAGAAGTAATACACCTCTTAGTAAAAAAGACTTTAGAACAGAACGTATTCATTATTATTGAAAAGATTGGAAAAAAACTTTATGCAGAAGCTCATTCATTTTATAAAGAGCTAATTATACAAAAAGTTGAAACTATAGCTATTGCAGCAATGATTTATAAGCAATTTTCTAGAATGCTAGAAGTTAAAGCACATTTACATAATGGTGCTGAGCAGAAACAATTAGCATCATTATTGGGAGTACAACCATATGCCGCAAAAGTTATAGCAAATCAGGCCAGAGGATTTCATGAAACTACGATTCAGCAAATACTTCATCGAATGTCACAAATGGACTATGAATTTAAAACAGGAGCAGATAAACAATTATTGTTTGAAATGTTCCTTGTTGACTTAAAGAACTTATAGAGAGAACAAGACACTATATATATTTGGGTGTCTTTTTTGTTATAAAAAATTACAAAGTTAGGAGAAGAGTTATGTTAAAAATGATTGATTTAAGTACACAAGAATTAATATTAAAAGGGGATAGTTATCAAGTTATGCAAGTACTTCAAGAGATGCTATTTCAAAAATCGCCAGAAAAACATGGATGGACACCATGTTTAGAGTTAGTAGAACAAAGCGAATTTGAGGATTTTTCTGTCTTTGTACATTCAGATTCATTTTCTGAAGAATGCTTGATCGAAGAAATTCTCGAAAGTGAGGAGAGTATTAAGAGATGGGAAAGTATTCTTGGTTGTAAAGTAAGTGGGCAAAAGGATATTAAATCTATCGTTGAAGAATACCTAGAAAAATCTATAAAGTCCTGGGAAGATGAACTGAAAATAGACATTGCTGATGACGAAGAATTCTGGCTAAGTGTCAAAAAGTATTTAAACATTGATGTTACAGAGGTAATAACAAATCGATGTACTTTTTGTGGTGAAAAGTCTGATTCTCATGATACAAAAGTGGTCTGCGGTTACATAATTTTAGACTGCTGTACAGATTGTGAGGAGGAAATTCTAAATAAATAGGAAAAATAATTTAGTAAAATAGGGGAGATTTTATTATGAAAAATAAATATGCGATTACATTAGATAAAGAAATGTTAACAATAAATGAGATTATTTCAATATTTCAGCAGCAGGAAGATACCGAGCCACTTCAGAGTTTAGATCTTAATATAGTTAATGATACCTTAAACCATATTAAAGAAAAAACAGATGCCGTTAATATAAATTATAACTATTATCAAAATGAGATAACTCAGATGAGATTTCATAGTTGTGGTTTAGAATGTGAGTTTGATTTTGAAAGAGATTACTTTGAAGGAATATACGGTGTTCCTTGTTCTTTAGAGGCTATTTTTCAAGAATGGAGCGAATTTATAATTAATCACATGGAATGCAAAACAGAAATAGTAGAGTTAGATTCTAAAGAAGATAATAAAATAAGAACAAAGGAAATTAGTGAGTTATTCAATATTCCTTATGAAAAACTAAAACAAATATTAAGCGAGTCATCCCATAAGGTAGTAGAGGTAATTCACAATATTGAATTCAAAGATAAAAAAACATTAAATCAATTACCAACACACTTAGGTATACAAATAGCGTACAAAGAGGAAAGTAAGAAACTGTTTATTTATTATGGAGAAAAACATTTTCCAGGCCTTTATCGCGGTCTGCTGTTATTAGAAATTTTTAATCTTATTGGTTATAAAGCATAAAGCTTTAACATTAAGTCCAATAGTTTTAAAAATATAATAATAATTAAAAAGAATATATGGTGAAAAATTAAAAGGAGTTGCCCATAAGCAGTTAAACTGATTTATGGGCAACTCCTTTTATATGCCCTATATAAAGGGAACATTTAAATTCTCTATAAGTAACCTTTACTATTTTCGTTTTCCAAGATAAACATTTATATGATAGCCATCTCTATAAATTGTAACTTTGCGACCATCCAATTCTATTGTTCGAGAGCTTGCAGTAGGATTTTTCATTATATTGTACAGATAATCTCCTTTTGTTGGTAGGAGGTTTTTTAGGATTTTTTTCACAGGCTCATTTAATACAGGATCTTCACTAGAAATAAACATTTTATATGCTCTATCATTGTCAGAAGAAAATTCAAAAGTCATAAGGTTATTATATGCTTTACCATCTTTATCATATCGGTAATTATATTGAGTTTTTTCAAACCCAGAATTAATCAATATATTATGAATATCTATATAATTATGCTCATCTCCATCTTTCTCAGGAATAGGCTCAGGAACAAAGTTTGGGTTTACAAAAATTGCATTATACATAAATTTTGCAAATTGCTCCCTTGTTACATTCATTTCTCCGCCATATTGATAGTTTCCAATCCCGTTTGTGACGCCATTACTATACAATGAACGAACAGAGTCTTTTGCCCAATGATTATTTGAAACATCATGGAAAAGGTCGCTTGTTTTTACAGTTAAATGAAAAGCATTTTGTAAGATAACAGCCATTTCATATCGAGTTAATGTATCATCGGGTCTAAATTTGTCAGTATTGTCTCCTTTCATGATTCCTGCTTGAACAACTGCTTTAATACTGTTTTCAAACATATGACCATGGATATCAGAGAAATTTTTGATTGCAGACCCATTATTCTCTAGTTTTAGGTATCTTGAAATAATCGCAGATACTTGTCCACGAGTTACATTATCTCCAAAACCAAATTTCCCGTTGCCATAACCACTAATTACCTTTTTATCAGCTAAGTAGTTAATAGGACTTTCAGACCAATGCCCACTTGGTACATCAGTGAAAACTGGAGTTTGTGCATGAGTATTCGTTGTACCGAATAACGTGGCAGCAATTAAGCCAGTTGCAAGTACATGTTTAAAATTCATTATGATTCCTCCTAAGTGTATAAAACAATATATAACGCTCACTTATATCAGATACATTTTAAATGATCATTATCTCATTTTTGCTATATTAATATATAATAATTATTTAAAAAACGTCAACTGTTTTCATAGTACTGGTTAAATATATTTCGTTATAAGAGGAGAGAACTCGCATTTTGTAATATTAAATACAATCATCTCTTACAATGATTTTCCTTACGAGACACTAATTTTATGATATAATTTATTTATTAATGAGTGTTTAGATGTAGTTAATAAGAAGACCTTTTGGGTTAAAAAGTATAGCGGATACTTTTTAACCCAAAAGGTCTTTTTTTATATAAATATTTACTTTTAATTATGTAAATTATGAATCGAAATTTAAAAAAGCGAGAAAAAAAAGGCCATGATAGACTTTAAATTGAACATAGCAACCAACAGAAAGGAATTGAAATTATGGCTAATCAAGCAGTACAAAATAAAGTAATAGAGAATGTTAAAGGAAAAAATAGTAAAGTGCATTTTATATTAAACAATGGTTTTCGTATTGAGGGGAAGATCTTGGATTATGATGATTTTTGTATATTAGTATCATCTAAAGCACCATCTAAAGAAAAGCAGACAGGAGACAAACAGGTATTCCAAAAGCAATTAATTTATAAACATAATATATCAACTATCGAACTACCAAATACGTTTAAATATTAATTTATAAGCCGCTACAAATGCGGCTTATTTTATAAGAATGGAGATACAACATAATGGAGCATAAACATAATAAAGAACACGGTAAATGGATTCAAAAACAAAATGATATTCTAAAAAATATTGAAGAACATCGTTCACAGTATACAGATATGGACATTTTGAAATGTTTTATGGATTTCTATAATACAATTCGTGAAATGCAAAAGCACAATACTTCACCTATGCTTGAACTATTTCAAATTAGAGCTGCAGGCTTTGAACAAATCAGTAAGGAAAATATAAATGAATTTATGACATTGTATAGAAGCTTGATGGATTTAATAAGTGATGGTGATTTTGAAAAGTCTATTGAATATGTGACCATTATTAATAATAGACCGGTTCATGTATCAGAAGGAAAAGATGGAAAAATAAACGTTTTAGAAGAACAAGTTAATAGAATGTCACGTAATTAATGGGATAGGGGAGATTTACGATGCAGTTTAGTAATGGATTAGTAAAGATAAAAAAGGCTGTGGTAGATGTAGAAAACGATTTTAAGTGCTTGTGCATACGTCAGACGTTAAATGGAAAAGACATAAAACTAAATGGAGTCCCACAAACAATTATTTTACCAATGAGGGATATACGTTCTTTAGAAGTAAAAAAAGGTGATGTTATAGATTTATCGTTTCAAAGGAATCAACTTCAAAGTACAAAGAAAATTTGTATTAAGTATCCAATAAATAAAGACACAAATAAAAATCAAGAAAGTAAAAAATATAAGAAATCTAAAATTAAGATGAATAGTAATAATATCGATAAAGTATTTAAAGGGTTAACTTTAGTAATGGTTGGTATGGAACCGGAAGAGTCGGAATTAAGAGAAGCCGTAGAAAAACGAGGTGGAAAACTCATTTGTATTAGTGGAAAGCAAGGGAAATCAAGAAGGAAAACAGTAAGATCTAGGTTAAGTGAAGGTGACATTGTTGTTTTTACAAAAAGTTATGTTTCACATGCAGCTACAAATCTTGCAGTTTTAGTATGTAAGGAATTAAATATACCTTTTGATTCAGTGGACGGGTTTGGTAAAAGTAATTTTTTAAGGACTGCTGAGAAACTTATACATAACTTGAAATAATATCGAAGGTGGCTACCTATTCAAAAAAATTTAAATAAATTTAAATTTTTTTGAAAAAGACTTAAAATCTATAAGAAGAATGAGTATATTACATAAATAGTTAGGAAAATACCTAAATCGATTTTAAAAAGAGCGAAATCTTTAAAGCAGTTATAATTTAATTATGAAGGAGGGATAGTATGGATAAGAAATATATTTCAAAAATAAAAGAAGTGCATTTTGTAATAAAGAATATCATTTCATTCAAAAATAAGAATCCAACATAAGAATACTTATTAGTAAGTAACGAAGAATAAATATAAAATACAAACAACAAAGATTATATAAAATGAAAGAATGGATGGATGGACTTATTTATACGACCAAATAATAGAGTACATCAAAATAACATTTAATATCATTATATTATGTATATATTTACATTCTTTCAGGCTATAAACAGACCAAAATAAAAAAATAACGCTTTAAACGACCTTTATATATGTACAGTCGGAATTTAAATTAAGTCTCTTCTATTTAGAAAGGGGGAGAAAGCTATACATACAGGAATTATCTTACTTGGAATTGGCTGTGTGCTAGCTATATTAGGATATTTATTAAAAAGAGTAACTACTTTTTTAGTTGGAATTAGTTTATCAATCGCTGGAGTAATTTTCTATAGTTCGAATACATTAGAATACACTATAGCGGTATATATCGTTATATCGTTGTTAGAAATAATGTTCTTAAAACCATTATTAATAAAAAATTTCTATATAAAACGTCATTTGAAAAAAGGTAGTTCTTTTATAAAGAAAGATATAGAACTTACTAAAATATCTAATAACAATGACCATGAAGGAATAGTTAAATTAGGAAATATGTCTTGGAATGTAAAATGCTCGGATGTTTTACATTTAGATAAAAAATATATTGTTGGAAATTGTAAAAGAAATGTTTTAATCATAAAAGAAAAGTCACAAGATCTATCATAAAAAATTTTAAAATCAGTTACTTTGAAAGGGGAAAATAAGAATGGAATTTTTACAAGAATATTGGAATTACGTATTGGGTGGTATTTTGGTACCAATTGCATTAATCGGATATATTAAAACAAAACCAAAAAAAGAAAAGAAAGCAGTAAGATAATTAGTTAAATCAAGTTTTACAATTATGATGTTGTTTACAGGCAGTTAATTCCTCCACTTTTAAAATTATAAATATGGGGGAATTAACTTTAATATAAAAAAGGCGAATTAAGAAAACTATATTTACAAAGATGGATTGTTTTTAAAAGCTTAAAGGTATTCTATCCGCTATAATAAAGGTATTATATGTAGGGCGGTGGATACTTTGGAACAAAAAAAATTGGATCATAAATTCCTCCAAAAGCATAAAAATAATCTTCAACTTTTAATAAATAAAGATGATTTTTATAAATTAGAAAAAGGTGAACTTATCTTTATTGTATGGGAGAAGGGTTCTCACTTTGAAACAAGTATTGGTGAAATTACTAAGCATAAGGTATTAGGAATAAATAAGTTTAATGAATTAATGATTGATGATAATAAAAGTGCAAGTTTTAATATTCATATGTATGCAATGCAAATGTCTGTTGCTATTAAAGTATATCGTCAATTATAAAATAAAAAATTAAATAATTATATCTATAAAATAATTTATTAAGAATAATAAAAAAGGGGATAATCACTATGAATAATGTATTAGAAGTAAAACAAGATGATGTCGAATTACTAAAGGTAATGTCTCATCCAGTCAGAATTCAAATTGTTAGCCATCTTACTAAGAATGGAAAAACAAACGTTACAGAATTAGTTGGGCTTTTAGATCTTCCACAATCAACAATTTCACAGCATTTAACAAAATTAAAAACTAACAAAATTGTTCAAGCAGAAAGAAGAGGATTGGAAGTATACTATTGCACGGTTAGTAATAAGGCGAACAAAATAGTAAGTATTGTTGCAAGTTAATTGTAATTATCATAGAATCTATTGGGTAATTATTTAAAACAATTAGAAATAGGGGATTACTACATGATGAATGTTTTACGGATAATTCAACCCCTTCAAAAAGAAATACTGTATAATCGAATATAGTAAATAAGTAATTTTTCAAGGAGATTTATAGTCTTGTTAATGAAAGTTAAGTAAAGAGAGAGTTTATATATTTATTTAAACTCTCTCTTATTTATGTCGATTGATAAGCATTCCTATAGAATGCATATAGTAGGAGGATAAAATGAACTACCTAAAAGTGAATTTAACAGTTAGTTTAGACGAGAATAAAATTAATGAAAAGAAATTTACTAAATTAGCAACTAGGGTGTTTGATGTATTTTCTAACCTTAGTAATTATATGTCTTCAGAGCAAAAAATGGGTTTTGTTATTAATAGTCGTACGATAGAGATAAATATTTCGAAGGTTGAAAATGGAAGTTGTTATAAAAAGCTACAAAAAGCATTAAAACTTATTGAAAAATATTTAGGAAATGATGATTTACAAAAACTAGGTTCTGTCTATTGTAGTCATAATGACAAAGAGATATTAGTGTTCTCTTTTAAAAATATTATATATTTATCAGATATAGTTGAAGGTGAAAATAAGAATACAGTTCAACATATTATGAATCTGAAAGGGCAAGAAGTAATGTTTAATATAGATGAAGGTATCGATGAAAATTTAATGGAGAGTACGGTCGTAGTTGCTCATTTATCACTTAATAATTAAGAGTAAGTTAAGATGAAAAAAGGATAAGAGGAGCAAAGGATCTAATAAATGAAATAATATAAATTCATACATTAATACTTAGGATTTGTTTGAAAGGAGTTAAAAATGGCAGATTTTACGGAATTACATTTTCGAGTAAAATTAAAAAAGAATATACCTAACGATGTATTAAATATCATACGTTATATGATTGATAACTTAAATAAACCAATTTCTCTACCTAAACATGATTTTTTTGCAACATCTAGATGGTCTTCTATGTTATCAGCCAACGCAGACAATGGGAGAATGGTTAAGAAGTGTACATCATTTGAGAATAATAATTTGGCCTGGCATCTATCAGTTACATCCTTGTTTCGTGAAACTGGTGAAATAAAGCTATTTTTCGAATGGTTATATGAATATATTGATGAACAATGGTTGTCATTCTTAGGATATATTAATTATGATACAAGAGATCATCCGGTACTCATTTATTATAGTGATAATGGAATGAAATATATTTATGTTAATTGTAACGAGACTGAAGAAGCGGATAGTGTCTTATATAATTGGAATACAAATGAGTTGTAAGTTATGTGTATCAATACTCTTAACCCTAAAAAGTCTGTAGTAGGAGGAAATAAAAAATGGAACAAAATGAAAAGACTAATCCCAATTGAATTGAACACAAAAGAGAACGTTGGAGGGAGAGAGTACTCATGGGAAACTTTATAAAACTTCTATGGGCTTCACGCATAAATTATGTAGATAAAATTGTAGGCTCTATTCAAATAACACATATTTTACTACTATTAATGGGATGGTTAGAGGGAAATCTTATTACAGTAATATGGGGACTAACGGTTTACGTATCAATTCTATATTTAATAATTCGTGTTCCTTTATATATTTTTGTAAAGGTATTAATAGTATCTAAAACTTCAAATATGTAAAAAAGGAGAATTTTATATGTCCAATATAGACGCTTTTAAATATCTTGTTATAACTAAGAATTGGTTAGAACAAGCAAAATGTTTTAATGAAGATGGTTCAATAAATGTAGAGAAACTAAACAGTTTAACCAAAGGTCATAAATATATTATTGATGAAGCTACTTTTTTCGCAAATGATAAGTTATTAAATGAGCTTAAAAAGTCGGTTCAAATACGTAAAAGATTATTTTCTCAGAATGAAAACTAGATTTAATGTTATAAATAAATATTTGTTTTCTAAAATCTTTTCTTTATTATAAAGAACTGTACATAATACCCCCTCCGTAATATGTGACGGAGGGGGTATTATATTACAACTAATTATTTAATTATGAAATAAGGTACAAAGGGTTATAGTGAATTTAATTAACCAAGTTGATCAGCAAAACTTAATGCCGCATTGTGTTTTCGTTTCATATGTTTTTCAAGATATATTTTTGTTGTATTAGCACTTGCGTGACCTAAGGTTTGTTGAATACGTAATAGCTCAACATCATTTTCTGCTGCCATAATAGCAAATCCGTGGCGAAATGTATGAGCTGTTATAGGATTTTCTCTTTGTTCAACACAAGGAATTCTTGCTTGAGACAAGATAGAAGTTACCTTATTACTTAAATAGGTAGAGTTAAATTTTCTTAAATGATTAGATACAATTAGTGGTGAATTATCTAGCCTATTTAATTGTGTTTTCAAGCCTTTTCTACTTCTATATTCACTTATACATTCAAAAAGATGAGGTGAAATGTAAGCCTCACGAGGCTTGTCACCTTTACCTATAACACGTAACCATAGTTTACCTTCAGCTCTAAATAAATCCCCCATTCTGGCGTTTGCAACCTCTTGTATACGTAATCCTGTTGATACAAGTAACAAGATAATCATGTAATTAAATAGTTGCTGCTTACTTTTGTAATAGTTTAGAATTTCTTGAACTTCATCGTAATAAAGGTCACGATTTGGTCTATCATTAGCTTGAACAGTTGCTTTTTTTAAATGCTCATGTAGAGGGATAGAAATATAATTGTTTTTATATAAATGTGATAGGAAGCTGTTGATTATTGTAAGCTTTCTTGCTAGGGTTGCTACAGAATAGGGCTTATTATTACGCCCGTATGGAACAGATTTAATCCAATCATTAAACTTACGAATATTCCATGGCTTAAGTGCCTTTAAGAATGAATTTTCTTTTTTGATTTCTTCATAGGAAATTTCAAATGTTTCAGCTTTCTCAGTCAACGTTTTACAAAAGTGCATTATTTCTCGCAAATATGATTTACGGGTATTATTTTTCCGCTGCTTATCTTTATGTATATTAGTTGAATGATGAATAAAATGATAAATCATATCTAAATCATTAAGATAGGCACTAGAATCTTTTCCTTCTTTTTCTGCTTCAGTTATAAGATTATTTATATGTACTTCATATTTGGAATCTAGCAATTGACTAGGTACTATCGATTCTGAAATTGTACTTATTTCTTTTTTATTATTATTTATTATATTAGACAAATTGAAAACTCCTTCCTCGTAAAGCTAAGTATAGCATGAACTTTCCGTAGAAATCTTTTTAGAAAGAGTGGTTTATAAAATCGATTATAATAGGTAAAATATGTAACTTTTAAAGGGACAGAGTATAATTAATCTATAAAAAAATATATAGCTATTTGGAGGTGTTTACAATGGAATACAGGAACAATATAGACTGGTTAATACAATCCATAGAAAATGAAATGAGATTTGAATATGGAGATTTATTTGAGCCTACACGTAATGATGAATGCCCTTGTGGATCAGGTGTAAAATATAAAAAGTGTCATATGAATTCAAATGTAACTTGGCGTAAGGTTGATAATAATTTTTATGATGGAAAGTCTTTATATGAGAATATAAAATTAAAGAAAGAACTATTAGATACTTTACTGGATATTGTATCGCATTTGAAAGAGAATACTACTATTAGCGAAGAGAAAGGTTTAGATTTACTAGATGATTTAACTAAATCACTTGATCAAGTATATAAACAGCTACAAAAAAATGCACCATGTAAAAAAGGATGTATAGCTTGCTGTTTTCAATCAATTAATATAGCCAGAATTGAGGAAAGTAGGATAAAAAATAAGCTTACAAAAGATATAAAGAAAAATATTAATAAGAATCATCAGGAAACGAAAAAGAGAAATAAGATTTCTATTCCTCAAATTAATAAAGATAGTAGTAGAATGAGGTATGCTGAACCATGCCCTATGTTAGATATAGATAATAAAAAGTGTGCTGTATATGATAATAGACCATTTTCATGTAGGACGTATTTTGTGGCAAATTCACCAGAACTATGTAATATGTATGATGGTAAGGTAACTATATATAAAAATCAGGTATACCAAGATCTAGTAGCTATGGTGCTTGCTTTAATAGACGAAACAGTATTTGGTTATTTTGAACTAAGTACTTTACAAGAAACGTTTTATAGAAAAAAGACATTCTTTACTAAACTGAAAAATTTGCTATAAAAATAGCAAATGCATAACATTTTATATAATAATATAGACTTCTGTTATAATAATAATGTAATTGATAATTAGTATATAAAATATGTAAGTTAGTTTATTATAAATCAAGTAAAGGAGAAATTACATGAAATCAACTGGTATTACTAGAAAAGTAGATGAATTAGGAAGAATTGTACTTCCTATGGAGCTAAGACGCACATTAGGAATTAAAGAGAAGGATCCAATTGAAATATTTGTGGAAAACGAAAATATAATTTTTAAAAAATATGCGCCTGGTGGTGTATGTGCTATTACAGGCGAAGTAACTAATGAAAATATTTCATTGGCAAAGGGGAACATAACATTAAGTCCTGAGGGCGCTAAGATATTGGTTCAGGAATTAGAAAAGTATCTAGTAAAATAAAGAAACAAAAAAACTAATATGTAGAACATATTAGTTTTTTTGTTTTTTTTATTTTAGAGTGTTTGTCTATACTTAAAGTGAAATTTTTTGATTACTAAAAAACTTTTTTTATAGAAATATATAGAATTTCAAATGATTGTAATAGATGAATCGAATGTAAAATATATACATTTATAGTTGATTGTATTAATATTATTATAAATATTGGAAATAGAGGGTGATGGATGGGAAAAATAGAGGTTTGAAAAATATATTTTATACACTTATAGTTTTGAGGGAAGTAGAATAATTAAAATTAGGAGGATCAATTCACTATGTTAAAGAAACTGATGTTTGTGTTAATGGCTCTTACTCTAGTTTTTGTTCCAACTCTCGCTTCAGCTGCAACTATACAAGATGGAAAACAAAATAAGGCTACACATGAAGAATTAGAAGCTCAAGTTAAAGAATTAGAATATATATTTTCGGTATTAATGGTAAAAGATGAAGAAACAGGTAAATATGTTCTTAATAAAGAAGAATTAGCGAAATCTTCATATAACAATGAAGAAAAAGCAGCTATTATTGCTGGTGTTTATGTAATGAATGATGAAGAAATTCCATCTAATATGTACTCTAGTAACGTTTGGGAAAGATGTTGGCAGGATGCATTAGGTATTAGTAAATCATATTTTAATCAAATAAAATCGTACCTTAAGAAAGAGGATTACTGGGGAGCATTGGGAATGCTTTCGTTGCTTGGGCTATCTGTAAATCCTGCAGTTATATTTGCTTTTGCAGTAACTTGCGGACCAGCTCCAGCTTCTATTGCACCTAACCCTCACGAATGATAAGACTGATATCTTATAAGTAAATGTACTAAAATTAGAATCTCTTTTGTGAATCTATTGATGCAAAAGAGATTCTTTTATCTTTTTAAACAAGTATTCCTGTTAAATATGAAAATATTAAGCATATTGTGTTGAAAAAAAGTAGATTTGAAGTAAGTTAAACTTTCATATGATATGCTTATTCTATACTAATTAATTTTCAGGTGAGGAGTTGATCAGTTATTACTAGTATAGATAATATATATAATGCTTCTATATTCTTAATGTTTTTATCTACTTTTTGTTTTTATCTGTATTTAAGAAAAATAAAAAGTGAAAGAAAGCTCACTGGTTTCGAAATTACAATGTATATCATTACACAAGTTGGTTACATTCTTTGGGGAATCTATATTATATATATAAATTTCGCTTGATTTTCAAGTAATTTCTTATGAATGTAAGTTGAATAATACAAAAGGAATCCAATATTATAAAGGATTCCTTTTGTATTAATGTACAAAAATTTATTATCATTAAATTTGGAGATAGATATTTAAATATTCAGTATAAAGTAGTTTTTAAAAAGATATATTTAGTAAAGGTTGTTAAAATTAGTCCTAACAGATAAAAAATGTTTGGAGGAATAGATTTGCTAGAATGTAAATTCTGCTTTGTAGAAGGGACAGTAAATGATGGCGATTTTGATTTAGATCAGCATGACATAGGATATTGGTGTAATACATGTGAAGGTTTTAATTATATTAATGAAGATCAAGAGAAGCATAAATTTATTCTTATTATGGAAGATAAATTTAAAAATAAAACCACTATTAATAAACCTAAAGTAAAATTTAATAAACGCTTATCAGTTTATCGTTATCCAGGAGGAAAAAGTAAGCTAATCGAATACTTATATTCATTCATACAAAAGAACAAAGCAAAAAAACTTATATCTCCATATTCGGGGGGAGCTAGCTTTGAGTTAGCTATGTTAGACGCAGGTATAGTTGAAACTATACATTTAAATGATTTAGATACGGGAGTGTTTTCATTTTGGTGGCTTGTAAAATATATGCCTTTTGCATTAATTCATCGTTTAGAATCAACAGTCCCTACACATAAACAATATTTTGAAGCTCAAAATTTAATTAAATCCGACTATGCTGGAGCAGATTTAGTTGAGGCTGCATGGGCGTCATTGTTAGTAAATAGACTAGCCTATAGTGGTATTTATAAAGCAAATCCACTTGGAGGAAGGAATGGAAACACAAAGACATTCCTTTCACGTTGGAATACTGATAACTTAATAGAGAGAATTAAATACATTCATTCATTATCTGACAAAATTACAATAACTCAGGAAAATGCCCTAGCTTTAATTGAAAGAGAGTATTGGGAGGATGGAATTTTGTTTATTGACCCACCTTACTACAAAAAAGGAAAAGATTTATATCATTGTTATTATAATGAGCAAGATCATATTGAGCTAAGCATCTTACTTCAAAATTTACATATGTGTTTTCCAGGTAGTGATATAATTATGACATATGATTATAATAAATTTATAAATAATTTATATGAACATCCTGATAAGAGGATAATTGGTCGAAATTATTCAGCTTAAATAACTTATAATCTATATATTAGATTTTAAAAAATAAAAAGATGGGAGACAAACAACTATGATAAAAGTGACTCGAGGCTATATGTATAATCCGGAGGAAAGTACAGTTCTAATAAATGAAATATATTATGAAGAAGCTACAGGAAATAAATTAAGTAGTAAAATGGATACAATAAATTATATAGAACTACCCCAGAATATAAGAGTGCAAATAGAGGCAGTAGATTCTAAATCGTATCAAGAAGAGATTATTATGAATGAGGAAGACGGAAAAGTTTATATAGATGAAATTAATAAATACGGAAAACCGAAAAAACTATATGCAATATATAGATGAAATATACACTAATAAAACAAACTATACAGGTATAACAATTTATAATTTATAAGGGAAAAAGCCATACATAGAGAAAAGCTACTTATTTCATCATAGGTAGCTTTTTATTATCTTATATATATTCCTCATCTATTTTTCAGCATAAAAAAACACGATACGTTAATATCGCGCTTTTCATGCTATTAAAGTGAAAGTCTTACAGACAATGGTTCTATAACGTTTGCGTTGTAAGCCGAAAAATAAACACCCTATAAAGAACCTTATTTTATCATTTCATTCGTTCTTCAATTTTAAGTGTCGGGAAGTAATCACCGATCTCATTTGTTTCCTTTTCGTTACGATTCATACTAACACTTCCTACATTAGCATATGTAACAGTTAATGTTTGCCAACCCTCATGTTTGAGTAACTCATCTGCAAGTTGACTATATCCATTAACAGCCATATCCTTGGCAGGAAATAGTCCGTTGGGTGCTAATGCAATAGTTGCCTTTATTTCACCATTTTTAACAGAAACATTGCTTAATTTGTCATCTTTTCCAATAGAATAATACTCAATAATTTCTTTCACTTTATCAACTGTAAGTTGCTGTTGTGATTGTTCTTCTGTTGATTCCTCTTCAGTGCCAGCTACCTCAGTTTTTACTTCTTGCTCAGACGTTTGTGTTTGAGTATCTTTAGTCGCCGTATCTCTTTCTTGCTCCGAAGGTTGTGTTTCGGTAGTTTCAGGTTCAGCTCTTGTTTCTGATTCTGTTGCTGTATCTCCTTGTCGGGATAATTTATCAACACCTTCTTCAGAAGTGCCTGTAGTTTTTCCGTCTCTAATATCTACGATTTTTCCAGCTGCATCAACATACATGTCTGTCGCTTTATTAAATTGTTCAATACCATCTATCCATTCGCTACCTTTTGTATCCGACATTCCTTTTAATAATTTGGATATAGACGACTCATATTCATCCATAGACTTAATTAGTTGCTTCTGTTGATATTCATACTTACTATCAGGTAACTAGCTCCTTAAAACCCTTAATTACCTCTTTCAATTCCATAAGCGCTTCTTTATACTCTTTTTGTGATGAAGTTAGTGATTGGTCACCCTTTTGTATTTTGGTCATTTTACTAACTGCTTTTGATATAGCCTCTACTTGCGTTAAAAAGTCCTTTTCATACTTTGTTTCATCTTTCGTGTTTCCACAACCACTAACAAATAAAATAAGTGGTAGTAAAAAAATAACAAACTTAAGTCTTAACATGTTGCAAAACACCTTACTTTCTCGTTTTTATTCTTATTCATTTTATTCCAAACCAACTTACTCTTTTTGAAGATAAATAAATACTGGTTTAGTAAAAGCAGTATTTAAATGCATTTGATTAGGCTAATCATCTTAACCTCTCAATTTTTGTATATTTGATTTGAATAATATTATAATTATAACATTTACTTTTTCTTTTAAAATGAAATAAAAGAAAAAACACTATCGATAAACATAACATAATTATGGTTAACTTATTCGGTTAATAATGTATATTTATCTAAATAATGGAGAAATATAATGTTTATAATCAGGAGGTGTTAGTAATGAACTTACGTGATACAAATAATAATAATGATATTCTTTTATCAGCAGCAGCAAGTGCTATTGAACAGATGAAATATGAAATAGCAAGAGAGTTTGGAGTAACATTAGGACCAGATGCAACTGCGAGAGCAAATGGATCTGTTGGTGGAGAAATAACAAAACGTTTAGTTCGTATGGCAGAAGAGCAACTTTCTGGTCAATACAAAACACACTAGCATAAAAGGACATTTCCCTAATAGTAGGGGATGTCTTTTTTAGATAATACACCATTATATTTATTGAATATTCTAATTAATATTTATAAAATTGTAAAATTATACCAATGATGTGTGTATATGATATGATTAAATTGTAATATATAACATATAAGGGGGACTTTTCATGAAGAAGAAAGGGTTAGTAACATCGGTTTTATCTCTAGTTTTAGCTGGAAGTATTGCGTTTCCATCATTTGCAAGTGCAGATTATCATGAATATAGTCGTGTGGAAATAGTAGGTGAAAAATCAACGACATCTGCATTTAATGTTTCACCAGGTTATGGATATTTGAAGTTATGGTTTAAAAATAATGGTGAAAGTACAGTTACAATAACTGTAAAAAATGTAGATACAGGAAAAAAATATTTTACATATGACCTACCAAAAGGTAAACAATATACTTGGAGAAGTGTATTAGAATGGCCGGGAAAAGGAGTCGGTGCGGGTAATTACACAATTACATACCGTGATGGCAATAAAGGAAAGGTAAATGTTGAGTTCGCTGGATTTTCTTCAAATGATGAAGATGAGGGACGTCGTGGATAATTTAATAATAGCTTTGCTATTTTTAGAAGAAGATTTCAGAATTGTACTGAAATCTTCTTTTTTAAATTTTTATAAAACTAAAAAACCTACTTTTAGATATTTAAGTAGATTTTCAGGGTTTTGAAAAAATAGATTTAAAATAAAAATTTATTTTCTATAACTTATCCAATATAGTAGCTGCATTAATAATTATTATTCTATTTTCAAAAACAAAAACTAAAATTTTTAATCATATTGATAGATAAACTCTGTAAAAAGCGTTCATTCTTACAGGTCTTTTCTATTATTGAATTTTAAAAAATAATTAACTATTTTTAAACATATATATTACTTCTTTTATAACTATATTCGTTTTTTTGAAAGTACTAATCTAATAATAGTGATATAATTTAATAGAATCCTAAAAGTATATTAATGAAAATAGATGTTTAGAGGTGAATATAAATTCCTTCTACTTTGTGTTTATCAAGATTGAAATAACAATTTGTTATGT
This sequence comes from Bacillus cereus group sp. BfR-BA-01349, assembly GCF_022663795.1. Taxonomy (NCBI): domain Bacteria; kingdom Bacillati; phylum Bacillota; class Bacilli; order Caryophanales; family Bacillaceae; genus Bacillus; species Bacillus cereus group sp. BfR-BA-01349. Next base: position 7,288 of record NZ_JAKUGE010000064.1, on the reverse strand, counting down.
GAAATTTATATAATTAATAAAATCTAATACCTTTTTATTTAACTCTTAATTATAGAACGGCTATATTTATTGAAATGGGGGAAATAGTTATAGAAGAGTATGAGGGTCTGCATTCTATAAAAGAATCATGGAAAATTTTCTTTATTAATTTGACTATATGCATTGTTTCAGTTTTATTAGTTGGGTTTGGTATTAGGTATGCTCATGGATTAGCCAAGAAAAAAGAAAATCAGAACAAAATAGAAATTGAACAGAATAGAATTAACTCCAATCTATGAGCTAGCTGATATTTAAAATTAGTGAATTTAAATAAATATTTATTTTTTATAGTTTAATATAATTCGAATTTTATAGAAATGAATGGTGTATAGAAATGAAAAATATTCCTGAATCAGTAATAAAAGAAGTGAAAGAAAGGGGATTAAATCCAAAAGAAGAAAAGGAGATTCTTGATGATTTGGAAAACAATTACATCAAAATGAACGAGCGTAACAAAATACATGAAGAAGCCTTATCTAAAGAAAAAGAATATCAAAAAATGTGGCATATGTTAAATAATCAATTAAGATAGTAGGATTTCTTTAAATTTGAAATTTAATAGAAATATGAAAACGTTGATAAATTCTATAGAAAGAGGGATATAAAGGTGTTTACAGATATACAAGTAAAATTCCCACCAATTGGTGAAAAACACATTGAATTTCAGTTCTTTTTAGAGGTAGAGGGAAAAGAATTTTATGAATTTTATAAGAAGGAATACAAAAAATACTTATTTGAGTATTTTCCTGAATATCAGGATACGTATGAAGATTATTTAGAAAAGTTTTTATTACCGCATTTAAAGGGATTTAAGGAATTACGTTTGGGTCATGACTTATGGAATGGTGAAGGTGTATGGATTGGTGTTGATTATGAGAACAATCATCGTGGAGTAGTGCTACCGAAAGTTAATTTCAATTTTTATAAGGGTGCATTAGCTTATAAGTATTGGTGTTCATAATGAAATGAGTATTTTTAAACCAAAGTGTTAATTTTATAGATTGCTATACAATTTGAATTTTGTATAAAAACGAGGTGGCTAGGGTGAATAAAAGAGACAGAATTACAAAGTTATCAGCTAATGCTCAAGTAGCTAAATCGTTAAGCGAATGCCAGCATTGGATAAATGAAATGTTGTTAGAGATTGCAAAAGGAACTAAATATGAAATGGATGTAAGTGATGCATTTGATATATACGACAAAAAGGTTTCAGCTATAAACAGTGGTGTTCCATATGCGAATTAATACAATTTGAATTTTATAGAAAAAGAGGAAAAAAAGAATATGATGGTAGAACTCAATTTTTGGAATGTTTTTTGTAGTTTGCTAGGTTTAAGCCTATTGTTTTTGCTTTTGCGTTTATTAATATTCGGTTCAATTAATCAAGACTATGAAAAAAAAGAAAAAATAAATAGACTTCGAAATTCTTCACAAAGAAGGGGGCGCAGGTAAAAGCTTATATAACTTTAAATTTTGTAAAGAAGTAGGTGGGTTTATGAAAGAAAAGATCGATTCAATTAAAGAAAAGTTCTCTAATGGAAAATCTCGTTTTGAGAATGGTAAGACCGTGGTAGAGGTTGGTTTATCTGATTTAAATGAATTACTGTGCTTAGCTTATGACATAAATAATTATCGTCTAAATGCTTTGTGGAATTTAGAGCAAACATCAAAAGCATGTAAAGAGTACGAAATGCGTAACGAAAGACACCAAGAATCGTTGAAACTGATAAAAAATATAACAAATGGAGTAGATAATGCAATTCTAAAAGATGTGAATCGAATAGCAAAAGAATCATTAACATAACTAACTAAGGCGTATTTTGAATATAAAGGAGCTGGGGAAATGGATGAAAAGAAATTGGAATTGAATGAAGATCAAAAATCTGTATTATTGAAGGCATTAAAGGATATGCACTTTGCTAATGCTCAATTACGTGAATGGATTAGTAAAGACTCACTTTCAGTCGAAATGTCAAAAACACTTCCATCATTGATAGAAAGCTATTTTAGTGAAGCGGCAAAAGTATTAAATTACGAATCATATCTGCTGGAAGAAAAAGAAAAACGTTATGCGGAGATTAAAAAGGCCAATCAAAAGATACATGAATTACAGGATAAATTAGGTTCCGATAAACCAATTGATGGTTTAAAAGAACAGTTAAAGCATCTTTCTGATGTTGTTAGTCAATGGTGGAACACGGAAGGTTTTAATCATGTGCATGATACGAAATATTATCCTTATGGTGGAATGAGGGTAGAACTTAGTTTTATGTTAGAACACTGTCGTTCTTTCAGTAAAACTCCTGTAACAGATAAAAGGAGCCGAGAGGACCACATTCAATATTTACGCGATATGGGCTTTGAATTTGCCGACTTTGAAAAAGGACGTAGTGAAAAACTGGATTTAATCGACAATCATCAAAACCGTGCATTACTTATCAAGATGCTTACAGAGCGTTTTCCTTCTCTCGAGGTTCATAGCTTTAGCAACCATAGTAGTTACTCTAACAAAGAAATTTTTATTATTAAGCATATAGATGCTTCAATTTATGATTTAGCTGATATTTAAAATCGATGTATTAAAAAAATAGCTATTTTATAGAGTTTAATTAAATTAAAATTCTATTATAAGAAAGAAGTAATGATCGTGTAGAACAAGGAGAAAGAAAATGAAAATAAAGAATGAATCAATTCCAAAGTTAGATGGGATTATTTCTATATTTGTAGGGGTACTTATTACTAGTGGTGCATTAGCTGGTTTATGTAGAGTAGTTACTTATATAACAATTGAGAAGATTAGTGGCGTTACTTTTAGTTTATCAGTAATTATAATAGCTTTTATGATGCTTTATCAAGATAAAAAGAAATAAACAAATAGAAATGCATGACCATATAACATATAAATTTGACAAATTGGCTTATTATCTTGATTGTCATAAAAGACTATTTAAACCAAGTGATTTATAACAAAAGCGTTATTATGAAGAGGAGAGAAGGATATGAAAAATATTTTATTATATTTCTTAGTTGTTACATTATTAATTACAATAAGTTTATGTGCTTTTGATATTATTAATTTGAAAATGTTTATGGCTGCTGTATTGGTACAGTTAATATTGATTAAATTTACGGAAAGCTTTAAATCCGCAGAAGAAAAAGAGTAAAAACGGATGAAAATGTAACCAAAGCGTTAATTTAATATATATATGTGAGGTTCTAAAATGGGAGATTACACTGCTTTTCGTGGGAAAGTGATAATTAAGGAAGAATACAAAGAGCTAGTTTGTTTAATTAATAACGGGGATTGGGAAGAAGCAGTTAATAGGTATTCTTTCCTTAAAGAATACTATGATATTAAGAGAAGCACCCTGATTCCTTTTAGTAAAGAAGATATTCAGAACAAGTGTAATGAAGTAGGAGAACTTTATTTGGAAGCAGATCCTTTAGATTGGGAAGTAGATAATACATATTTTACTGATTTAAAGGGATTAGAGTGGACATTTATTACAGGTGTAAAAAATTATGCAGATAAAAACCAGAAAAATAAAACACCTATCCAAACTTTTATTGATGTGGTTATCTCAGAGGTTGTGAATGAAATTATAAAAATTCAAAAATATTATCCAGAAGATGATATGCCAGTAGAATATGAGTTTCAAAACGTGGTAGCTAAAACTAATATAAAAGGATTCTTTAGTGGCTTATTCAAAAGAAAAGCTAATAAAATCGATGATAAAACAAAAATTAAGAAAGTAGTAATAAAATATTAGGTGCCTAGTCGCATATAACTTTAGATTTTGTATCAAACGAAAAGAGGAGTATTTTATGGGTGTATCTTGGAGATATTTTAGAGAATATGAAATTGTAGAGCATGAAGAAAATGATTTTGATGAAATGATACGGTATTTTGATGATGGAAAATTGATTTTGACTTACATAACTAGTGGAACATTAAGAACTGTATTTGAAAATTATGGAATACACATACCAATATACAATCAATATGAGCCACCCAACTTAAAGACACTAGAATTAGTTTCTCCTAATAAAATAGTTCATGCTTGTGAGGATGCTATAAAAATTCTGAATCAAGGAATTAACCCGGAATTTGAAGACTTTGATGGAGAAAAAAATTTGTTATGGGAATTGGATGATCTTGATGGACGGAATAGTGGCAGTAGAACAATAGGGGAATTGAACGAAAGGATAATTGATAAATTAGAGTATATAAAATCAATTTCTAATCGGGGATACTATTTTATTGAAAATGATGATTAAATTGATGGGTTTCTTGCGGCTAAGTAATCAAATTAAAATCTTGTAGAAAAGAGGTAATATAAGATGTCTAATCAAAAAAATGACGAAAAAAAACAAGAGCTGTTTTTAGATGAAGGTATGCCGTGGCGTTTTCTCCCAACAGGAAAAGTAGAAAAAGTAACAACAGTATTCCAACAGTTTTATAATGAACAGAACCCAAATAGGGAAGAAAAATATCATGAACAAAGGCTTAGTGATTTTATCAATATTGATTCAAGATTTGAAGGAAACCGTGGTGAAAAAGATATTAGCAAATAAGTAGATAATAATTTTCGAGAATCACTTGAGAGATATACAAAATTAGATCAAGGTGTTGTTACATTATGCAATTTGATAAAAGAGAGAAGTTAAATACTAAAGAAGCTGCAAAAAAACTAAACATTGCAGAATCTACTCTACACAAGTATGTTAAGGACGAGTTAATAAAACCGGTTTATGATGATTGGAAACAAGATGGTAGCCGTCTGTTTTATGTTGATGATATTGAACGGTTAGCGGAATCAATAAAAAAACCTAAAGGTATTACAATTTCAGAACTAGCAAAAAAGTTAGGTAAAACAAAAACATATATACAAAAACATATTAAATTAGGTAATTTATCAGCAGAAAAAATAGTTTATAGGGGTAAGCAAACATTCCTGATAGATAGCGTAGAGGCAAAGAAATTCATTGAAAAAGTAAGTGTAGGAAGTGGCTCAAGACATTTTATCAATATTGATGGGAAAGATTACTTTTTGTATCAATTATTAGAAAATAGAGTTACCAATAACACAGCTCGTATTATAGATATAGAAATAGGGAAAGTTTTGACCGATTGTAATGAAGTTAAAGATTTAGAAGCTATTTTAAATGAGGGTTTTTATCCAAAAGTGTATATTGAAAAGGGAAGAGGATTTACAACAAAAAAAGTTGTGACATTCACATTTCCACTTCCTCAAAATTTTGATGACAAAATTTATAATATAATTGATTGGTTGTATGCTCATATAAAGGGAAGTAATATAACAATAAATATTAAAGAAGAAAAAATATTAGTTACTATAAAACCAATAATAATTTCTTCACAAATTAATAATTGTCAGGAAGAAATAAACTTCATGAAGAAGTTTATTACAGAAGGTAGTATAAGTGTTAGAGATGAAAAAATAATCCTATCAAGTGAATGGGATGGAATATCATTTTATTTAAGACATGTTGAAAAAGAGAAATTAAAAAAGAATGCAAAGAAAAAAGGCATTTCAATGGAGCAATTATGTGAGGATCTAATTAGAGAATGCCTAAGTAAAATGGAAACGGAGGAATAAATTTAATCTTTTAGAATTAAGGGCCAATAAAAATTGGTCTTTTTTTATAATTTATATTGGTTTTAAAAATTAATAAACTTTATTGTGTTCATAAAAATCAATCCTAATAACAATCTATCGAATGAATATTCGCAATATTCCTGTGATATAATCTGATTGTAAATACTAGGAAGAGAAGGGATGGTATGACACAAATAAAAGTTACGCCTGAACAATTAGAACAGGCTGCTAAAACAGTACAAAATACTAGAAACACCCTAGAATACATACATCAAGATTTATGGAATCAAACAGAATATATCGCTTCACAATGGAGCGGTGCAACAAGTAATCGATTTTATCAAATGTTTAACGACGCTAAGCCAAAAATGTTTTCTGTCCTTCAAACATTAGACGATATTGCCGAACAACTTTTACATTCTGCTAATAAATTTCGAAATGCAGATCAACTCTATGGAGGGAATTTGGTCGGAAATGAAGGTATAAATACCACCACTTCTTCAGGGGAAAATACAGAAGTTGATATGGGAAAAGTAACTAGAGATTTAGCAGGAGAATTGACAGGAGAATATGATGTTAGGCGTGTCCTAGAAGGTGTTGACCCTGATACGGGAGAAAAACTTTCATGGTGGGAACGTAGCTTAGCTGGAGTAATGGTGGTAGGTGGTATTACGCCTATCGGGAAAGGTGTTAAGATTCTCAAGTCTGGGAAAAAAGTTGCAAATGCTATAGATGCCGCAGCACAATTAGAAAAGAAACGAGAGATACTAGCAAAAAATACGAAGGCAGGAGACGTTTTTGAAAAAGAAATGGAAGCAATTATTCGTAAAGAGAAGGTACAATCTGAATTAAATAATCAAGTTACGATTATGACAAAATCAGGAGTTCGAACACGTTTAGATATAGCAGGAAAAGATATTGATGGTAAAATAGATTTAATAGAGTTGAAATCATCACCTACTGCACCTCTTACTAAAAATCAGAAAAAAGCTTTTCCTGAAATTGAAGAGAGTGGAGCAGTAGTTAGAAGCAGAAGCAAGCCACCTTTCGAATATCTTGAAGAAATCCCACCAACTAAAGTTAAAGTGATACGAAAAAATGAGTAGGAGGTTTTTTATATGGCACTGCATGACATAGATCAAGTAGATTTAATTTCGCTAGATAATGAAAATAAAGATATAGTATATTTAACTATTTTTGATGCATTAGATTGGGAAGAAGAACATGAGCATGCATTACTTTTACAAGAAAAGATAAATAGATATCTTGCATTTATTGAAAGTGGAGAAATATATGAGACAACTCCTGAAACAATAGGTAAAGATAAATTTGTAATACAGGTATATGCGTTGCATGAACGTAATGAATATGGTGAAGAATTTTATACTTTAGTTCGTGAACATTTACATGGCGCAGGGTACGGGCTACAATTCAATTTAAGACCAATGGAATCTATTGAAAGCATTACAGAAAAATGAAAACCAGACTATAGCCAAATGTTGAAGATAGCGTTAAAAATGTAAAAAAGGACCTCTAATTTGAAGTGCACCCCAATTGTTAGACACATAACTAACAATTGGAGGTGCATTTTTTATGGCTAAATTTTCTTCAAAAGATAAAATAAAAGC
>NZ_JAKUGE010000063.1:0-30459 GCF_022663795.1 Bacillus cereus group sp. BfR-BA-01349 | reverse complement strand
AACTTCACGGCCTTTCCCCGATAGAATATCGGGAAAAGGCCGTGGCATAATACTCTTTTTATTACTGTCTACTTGACAGGGAGATGACCAGATATAATTCGCTTAATAGAAAACGACGAATGGATGATGAATGTATTACAAATGGCAAAATCACTAGAGCTACCTGATTGGTGGATTTGTGCCGGATTTGTTCGTTCTAAAATTTGGGATACTTTACATGACTATGAAGCGAAAACGGCTATGCCTGATGTTGATGTGATTTATTATGATAGTCTACATCAAGATGAGATATACGAACAATCATTAGAAACGAAATTAATGAATATTGATGCTACTATCCCTTGGTCTGTAAAAAATCAAGCTCGTATGCATGTAGTGAATAATATGCCACCATATTCTTCTTCTGTTAATGCTATTTCTAAATTCCCTGAAACAGCAACGGCTTTAGGAGTTACACTTGATGAACTAAACAACGTTATCTTAACAGCCCCATGTGGTATTGAAGATGTCCTTTCCTTACAAGTGAAACCAACAGCTCATTTTCTTGAATCGAAAGAACGATTACATATGTACAAAAACAGAGTTATAAAAAAGAATTGGCAAAGTAAGTGGCCTAACATCACAATCACATATCCAGAAATTTAGAAAGGGTGCCTCTCATTTATAGAAGCACCCTTTTCTTCATTTCAAAAAATGTATGACTGTTTCTGCAAATCTATCTGCTTCCTCATAATGAGGTGAATGGCCGCTCTCTTCAAATACGATATACTTGCCGTTTCGGGCATCTTTATTAAATGTTTTAATTTGTTCTTCACACGTTACTACATCATGTTTTCCTACAATTAATAACATTGGATTCTGTACTTCTTTTATTTTATATAATAATGACGTATGACATGAGCCCTCTAATTTTAATCTATCAAAATGAATTTGAGAGCGATTTGAAAATATTTCCCACTCTTCATCACTGTATAAACTCTCATCTGTCCTATCTTCCTTATTATTGTAAATCTCCATTCTTTTTTCTTCTAATTCATTGCTTAGTCTTATATAAGCTTCTAACAACTCTTTTGAACTAGCATTGCTAGATGAATAAGCAAGAGACTCTTCTGCTACTTCTTCTTTTCCATACTTTTTTAATAAATGTCCTGTCTTTTGTAACAAAGCCCTACTTGTTAATGCAAAATCAAAAGTTGGTCCTTCAAATATTATTTTCTCTATTGAACTTGGATATATCGACGCATAAAGCAATGCTACATATCCACCGAAAGAGTGTCCAATTATAGACCACTTCTCAATTTGTAATACTTTTTTTAATTCCTCACAGTCTTCAATCAAATCATTTAATCCAAAAGCTTCGTCTTCAGTAATTTCTTCTGAGCGACAAACACCTCTTTGATCTATCATAATTACATATAGAGAATCTTTTAAACGTTCCGCTTGATGAAATGAAAAATCATAACAACTTTCTCCTGGTCCACCATGCAAGTATAAGACTGGCTTATTTTTAGGATTTCCATGTGTTTCAACGTATAGCTTTTTCCCTCTAATATTCATATATTTCCCTGCTTCTATCAAATTTTCCTTTATGATCATCGCCCCCTTTTTTACTGAATATTATAACATTTAATATTAAATAATCCCTATTACATTTAAGAAGACGATAATTATTGCAAGTGGTGCTACAAATCGAAGTAAAAATACCCAACAAGTAAATACTTTCTTTCCATAATTTCCACCTACAAAAAACTCTGCTTCTAGTACCTTCTTCTCCATTTTGAATGAAACGAAAATACTAATAAATAGTGCTCCAAGTGGCATTAATATATTACTAGATAAAAAGTCTACTGCATCAAAAATATTCTTTCCAAAAATCGTAATTTCACTCCATACTCCAAATGATAACGCAGATGGTATACCTACTAAGAAAATGCAGAAGCCGATCATCCATGATAATTTCGTTCTTCTTTCTTGTTCACCATTTGCTAATGCTGAAACAACAGTTTCTAGTAGAGAAAATGCTGATGTTAATGTCGCAAATGTAAATAGTGCAAGAAATACTGTTAAGAAAAATCCACCGAATGGGATTTGACTAAATACAGATGGTAATACGATAAATAGTAATCCAGGTCCTTCTGTTGGCTCCATTCCTAATGAAAATACGGCTGGAAAAATAGCAAGACCTGCAAATAATGAAACAAATAAATTTAATCCAACAATTGTTATTGCTGATTTTGGTAAACTTTCTTTTTTATTTAAATAGGAACTATACGTAACCATAATTGAAATCCCGATACTAATTGCAAAGAATGATTGCCCCATTGCGAACAAAATACTTTCCGAAGTAATCTTTGAGAAATCTGGTTGTAAGAAAAACTTCACACCTTTCATTGCATCATCAAGTGTTAACGAACGAATAATAAGAGCGACAAATAAAACGAACAATGCTGGCAACATATATTTACTTGCTTTTTCAATTCCGTTTTGTACACCCTTTGATACAACCCATATCGTAATGAACATAAAAGCGAAATGTCCCATAATAGCCCAAGCAGGATTCCCAATTGTTTCAGTAAATAATGTACCGTAATTTTGTCCTGGAGTAATCAGTTGTCCAGTTATTCCTCTGAATAAATAAATTAATACCCATCCACCTACAACACTATAAAACGAAAGTAGTATAAAACACGTTCCAACGCCAAGGCGTCCAATCCAATGCCATCCTGTATTTGGTGCGATGCTTTTAAATGCTCCAACTGCTTGTTTCTGCGTACTGCGTCCAATCATAAATTCAGCTATAAGTAGCGGTAGTCCAATTAAAACAGTAAATAATATAAATATTAAAAAGAACGCTCCTCCCCCACTCTTCCCAGCGATATAAGGGAACTTCCATATCGCACCAAGTCCAATTGCTGATCCGGCTGCCGCCATTATAAAACCTAATTTCGAAGTCCATTGCTCCGTCTGTTTCATCTCATTTTCCTTCTAATTAAATCTTTTTATACAAATAAATAAATTTTATAAACCTATTCAAATAAACCCTCCATTTCTTCTTCCATATAATAAAAAATGGCCTAGCATCTCTATATAAAGAGACGCTAAGCCATTTACTTAACGCGGTACCACCCTTATTGATTCCATTATGAATCCACCTTAGTAGTAATCGTTTGATTACAAACCTAATATCGAAGGTTAACCGTTAAGATTTACTAAGAATGTAATTCCGTTCCACCTTACTGCTCCTAGGCGAGTTCAGGATGTCATTTGACTATGTCACACCAACCCATAGCTCTCTGTACAAATACATGACCTTACTACTCCTATTCAACACATTTTAATATTTAGAATATATTTTCTTTTGAAATTAATATGAAGTATATCTGTTATATTTGTAACTGTCAAGGGTATATTGATTTTTTTGTCGAAATGGTTCATATTTCAACTGACTTTTACTAAGCTTATTAGAAAAAGAATCTTCGCGATAATCGCGAAGATTCTTTTTACGGTATGAGACGAGTACAATCTCTCGGAAAAGCACTCGCCTCTCGTACATTTGTTAATTCTAAAAGTTTATATACAACCCTTTCTAACCCAATTCCGAAACCTCCATGTGGTGGACAACCATATCGAAATGTATTTAAATAAGATTGAAATTTATCTGGGTGTAATCCTTTTTCTTTAAACGAAGCGAGTAACATTTCATAATTATGAATTCGCTGTGCCCCTGACGTTATTTCTAATCCTTTATATAATAAGTCGAATGAATCAGTAATAGATGGATTCTCTTTATTCGGCATCGTATACATCGGTCTCGCTTCTTTCGGATAATGCGTAATGAAAACAAATTCACTATTATATATTTCCTTCACATATTTCCCTAGTAACTTTTCACCTTCTGTATCTAAATCCCCTACAGGAGATTCTTTACGATACTTACTTTTCAAAATTTCTTGTGCTTCTAACAATGTAATTTTAGGTATTTCAGTAATAATAGGTACTTCTATTTGTAATAGTTGTAGTTCTATTTCACATTTTTTCGCTACTTGTTGAAACATATATCGTAAAACATCCGTTTCTAGTTGCATCACTTCATAAAAATCATGAATAAAACCAAGCTCTACGTCTAACGATATATATTCATTCAAATGACGGGAAGAATTATGATGTTCCGCTCTATATACAGGTGCAATTTCAAAAACTCGTTCTAACCCACCTGCCACCATCATTTGCTTATAGAACTGTGGTGATTGTGCTAAATAAGCTTCTTTTTGGAAGTATGGAAGCTTAAAAACATTTGCTCCTCCTTCTGCCCCTTGCGAAACAATTTTCGGCGTAAATATTCGTGTGAAATCGTTCTCTATTAGAACTTCACTAAAGCTCTGAACGAGTGTAGATTTCACTTTAAAAATCGCTGCAGTTCGCTCATGTCTTAATGAGAGTACCCGCTCATTCAATAATTGATCTAAGCCAACTTGTAATTTCTTTTTATTTATTTCAAATGGAAGTGGCTCTGCACCGTTTATTACGTTCACTTCATGAGCAAGTACTTCAACACCCAATTCTGTTTTCGACGTCTCGACTATTTCACCAATTACGTGGACGACACTTTCTACATCAACTTTATATCCAGCCAATTCATTTTCTAATACACATTGAATTACTCCTGTTCTGTCCCGTAATAATAAAAAACTAACATTTCCACGATGCCGAATTTTTTTTACCCATCCTTGAAGTAATACAACCTTTCCGTTTTGCTTTGTACATTCTTTTGTGAGTGAACGCTTCATTATTGAATCCATTATTTTTCCCTCCAGTAATTTTATATTTATTTACGTTATTGTTGTCATCGTCATCATCCACGGTCACTCACCCCCTTTCAAAGAATACAAAAATCCGCCCCTATAAATAGGGACGGATTTTTTCCGCGGTACCACCCAAATTGTCATACTGACCATCTTAGCCCTGATAATGGTAGGTACCGTTTGCTTTTACTAATAATCACGTTCAAAGCAACACTCACAGGTGTCTTTCCATCATGCGGTATCGCAACCTTCCCAGCAACCGGCTGCTCTCTGTAGACCTTTGCACCATGTACTTTTCCTGATCATCACTTTTTATATTTACAGAGTATTCTAACTCCTTACCTTATAAAACGCAAGCTTTTTTTGAAACATTCTGGTTTTCTAACTCCTAACTTCTTCTAAAGTGTGAAAAGTTAATTTTGTAATACACATTCTTATGTATTACATCCGAAATTACCCTTTTAATATTTTCCAATTTTTACATAAAAACTAATTCATTTACGCATATTAATAAAAATTTTAAAGCGAGGTGTGTATATGCAAAAAGCAATTAGTTTCTTTCTCCTTTTGTTTTGCTTAATTGTAGTAAACGAAACGTACGCCTATTCACCAAAATCTTTACCAATCTCTCAAAACTCTGATCAATGGCAAGTGAATATTGATAAACCGAAAAAAACAAACAAGAATATGCTTCAAGCTAAAAAAGATGAATTTCAAACATATCATTTTTCAGTAAAGAATGTCGGGAATAGTGAAGTATATAATGTAAACGTAGAAGTATTCCGCAACGAACCAAATAAGAAAACGAAATATGAACTCTTTTCCCTAAAGGAAAGTCGTTTGGCAAGTGGAAAAACTGGATTTGAACACGCTAATTTACCTGTTGCTACAAAAGCGGATGAAGTTGATGTTATTATTACATGGCAAGAACACCCATTCCGATCGATGCGAAATGGTCAAAAAGTTGAATCTAGAAAATTTAAAGAGCATTTTGTTTTTAAAGAAGCTAAAAAGTAAATGGGATATGGATACATTCACACTATCATTGATATAGCTTTATTTACTAGTACCAGTTCGTAAGCAAATTAAAAAGTCGTGGCTTATAAATGCCACGACTTTTTATATTAATTCGTACTAATGCCTCTCGCTGCCCAAATGCGATCGATATCAGCAGCATGTTGTCCGCCATATAAAAGAGCATCCGCTTGCTTAATTGCTTTTGCTCCATCACTGAATTTAGAGTTTGGTGTTAATGACCAGTGCGATTGTAAAATAATTTTCGTTGCTACATCACGTCCAAATGCTTGTGCCATTTCATATTGGCCTTGTGCCCAAATTTCCCCATCATCATGTACCTCATTTGTAATATCTTTCGGATACACTTTATTCGTATCTAATCGGCGTAAGCACGTCGGATCTGAACTAGAATAAGCAGTCGCATCCCATTCTCCAACACATGCTTTTCCGTACCCTGTCGTCGATACTGCATCTTCATACGTAGCACCTAAGAAGTCGCCAAATCCTTCTCCCATCGCTCCACCTTCTGCTGAACTACCAAAGCCAGGAACTTGGTTATCTTGAATCGAATGCCCATATTCATGTGCGATAATACCAGCATCTTCTGCATCATCAACACCGCCAGTACCGAAAGTTAAAGCTTTTGTTGATGGAGAATAGAATGAGTTATCATCAGTTGTACCATTAACATTCACTTTTATCGAACGGTTATTAATATTTTTAAAACCTAGACTTTGAATGTAACGTTGCAATGTGTCGATATGATAGTACGACATAACATCTTCAAAGCTATCATTTGCGCGTGTATAGTTAAATTGTAAATTCGTAGATTTTGTTTTCGCTTTTGAAGAAATCGTTACATATTCTCCAATTAAAAATCCTGTTCCATCTAAACCTTTTAACGTAACAGTTTTCAGTTGGTTCGTTAGAGCTGTTGAATCTGCATCGTTATTATCTTTTAAGCCTACTTTACTACCGCTAGATACGACTGGGTTAGGTAAAAATACTTTTCCTGACCCTTCAGCTTTTCGGTTTATATCAACCTTTTTAATTAACTTTCCATTTTCTGCATCAATAAATGTTTCCCATGCACCAAATGGATTATTAGAATGGACTACAACTTTATATACTGGACGAGCAATTCCTTCTTCAACAATATATCCGAACTCTTTATCTGTAGGAGCCCATAAATTTTGCTCACTTGCTTCTCCAACATACGCCATTGATTTTTGTATTGCATCTTTTTCACTAATTTTTGTCGTTACTTCCTTCACACCTGTAACAGGCTGATAATCAGAAACAGCGAGTACTCCCTTTCCCTCTCCGTTAAGCGTAACTGTTATTTGTTTTGAAAATACAGGTGCACCATTAACAACTTGTTGGAACCTAACATATGACGCTACTGACGTTTCTGTTGTAGAAATATATTGCAAGTCTGAAAGATCTGTTTTCAATCCATACTGCGCAGCATTTTCTTTTAAATATTCAGTTGCTTTTTTCTGTGGCGAATAAGCTTCTAACTTTACTTGCTGTTGTTTTTCCAATGCCGAAACCGTAGTAATTGTCCCCATTACTAACGGCACAGTCATTGCCATTGCCACCATTTTTTTATTAAACATAGAACCACTCCCCCTAATAAAGTAGCTCAACCTTATCCCATTACCACTAGGCAATCATTCCCCGCAAAACGGATGGATAAAAATTGAATCTACGAGTAATTCTCTATGAACACTTCTATTACCTTTTCATTTAGGGTAAGTGAATTTTTCTCAATATTTATGTATAAACCGAACACAATACTGTAGAAATATATTTCTACAGTATTGTGTTCGGTACGCTATGAAAAAAGACAATTGCTAGTGGTCCTATCGAATGTATAGTCAAATAAATTCTAATCATACAAAAAGGAAGTTGGAATCATTCCAACTTCCTTTTTTCTTTAATTAGCTGCACTTAATTTAATTCTAAGTTTTGTTTCACCTAAAGAAAGTTCATCGTCTTCGTTCGTTAAGTGACCAAATGTAAATTGTTTAACGAGTAAGTTTTCTTCCAATAAATCTTTATGGTTCGTTAACGTTCTCTGTAGCTCTACTTCTGTATCAAGAATAACATCGACTCGTAAATTAACTGGTAAATTCAACTGTTTACGATATTCTTGAACCGCACGAATGAATTCACGCGCTACTCCTTCTTGTAACAATTCTTCCGTTACATTCGTATCTAACATAACTGTATATTGTCCGTTAGTCGTATTAGAGAATCCTGATTTTGCAACTTTCTCAACTAACACATCTTCAGCAGTTACAACTACTTCTTCTCCTGGTGTTGCTTCGTAAACTGCTCTTCCTGTTGATACAAAGTTTTGTACTTCTTCTTGTGATAATTGTTTTAGCCAACCATTCACTGCATTCACATTTTTACCGAATTTCGGCCCCGCTGTTTTAAAATTAAGCTTCAATTGATATGATGTGTATTTTGTTTCATCGAGTTCAACATGGAACGCTTTTACATTTAACTCATCCATAACGATATCACGATAAGATTCCCAATCCATATCATTCTCGTTATGCTCAAGTAATACAAGTTCTGCTAGCGGCTGTTTTACTTTTAAAGAATGCTGATTACGATTACTTCTTCCAAGTTCAACAACTTGTAAAACAGCATCCATTTCCGCTTCTAATTTCGGTTGAAGTAGTGATTCATTTACAACTGGATAATCGGCTAAATGAACGCTGCTTCCTTCTAAATTTAGATGAATGTCTTCCGCGACAAACGGTGTAAATGGTGCAATTAATTTACTAATTGTTACAAGCACTTCATGAAGTGTCTCATACGCAGCTGCTTTCTCAGCGTTCATACCAGATTCCCAGAAACGATTACGTGAGCGTCTTACATACCAGTTACTCACTTCATCTACAAGTGCTGCAATTTCACGAGCTGCATTCGTAAATTGATAATCATCAAGTGCAGTTCTCACTTTTTTCGTTGTACTATGCAATCTTGATAATACCCATTCGTCTAATTTCGTAAGCTTTACATCATACGTTTCTTTCGGATTATACTCATCTAAATTTGCATATAAAACGTAGAAGCTATACACATTGACTAATGTATCTACAAATTTAGATTTCGCTTCCAGTACTGTTCTTTCAGAAAAACGCTTCGCATTCCACGGGGCACTATCAACAAGTAAAGCCCATCTTAGCGCATCTGCACCAAACTTATCTACTAAATCAACTGGATCTAGTGCATTTCCTTTGCTTTTAGACATTTTCTGCCCTTCTTCATCTAAAACATGCCCTAGCGATAACACTCGTTTATACGGTACTTTTCCTGTATATAGTGCTGATACTGCTAATAAACTATAAAACCAGCCGCGTGTTTGATCAATTCCTTCAGCAATAACATCCGCTGGAAACTGCTCTTCAAATAACTCTTTATTTTCAAATGGGTAATGATATTGTGCAAATGGCATAGAACCACTATCAAACCAAACATCAATCACTTCTGGTGTACGATTCATTGTGCCTCCGCATTTCCCGCAGCACACTTGCACTTCATCTACATAAGGCTTATGCAATTCCAAATCTTCTGGTGTTTCTTTCGTACTATGCTTTCTTAATTCGGCAATGCTTTTCGGTGCGAACTGATGATTACAACTTTCACATTCCCATACATTCAATGGCATTCCCCAATATCTATTTCGGCTAATATTCCAATCTACCATATTTTCTAAAAACTTACCAAAGCGCCCATGTTTCATATGATCCGGATACCAAGTAACAGAATTATTATTTTGTAAAAATGTATCTTTAATTGCAGTTGTTCGGATTAACCAACTTTCTCCTGCATAATAAAGTAGTGGTGAATCACAACGCCAGCAATGCGGATAGCTATGTTCATATTTTTCTTTATGATACAGTAAACCTTCCTTCGCTAAATAACGAACGATATCCACGTCACAATCTTTTACAAATTTCCCTTTCAAAAATGGTACTGCTTCTGTATACTCACCTTTTTCATCTACAACGTGCAAAAATGACAATCCTTCACTTTGAACGACTCTATAATCGTCCTCTCCATATGCTGGAGCAATATGAACAAGTCCTGTACCACTATCTGCCGTTACAAAATCTGCTGCGATAACGTGGTAACCATTTGTAACTTCTTTCATCGGAAATGGCGCTGTATAAGATGTGTTTAATAATTCTCCGCCTTTATGAACAGATAATACTTCATAGTTCTCTTTTAATACTTCTTGTACACGTTCTTTCGCAACAATATATACATGACCTTCTTGTTTTGCTTTAACGTATTCCATATTTGGATGGACAGCAAGCGCAACGTTTGCTGGAAGTGTCCAAGGTGTTGTGGTCCAGCCTAAGAAATACTCATTTTCACTATCTTTCACTTTAAACTTCACAGTTGCACTTAAATCTTTTACTGTTTTATACCCTTGTGCAACCTCATGTGAGCTCAATGAGGTTTGGCAGCTTGGGCAGTATGGTGAAACTCTATGTCCTTTATATAACAATCCTTTTTCATGGATTGTCCCCAAAATATGCCATACACTTTCGATATATGGATTCTTTAAAGTTACATATGGATCATCCATATCTACCCAATAACCAATACTTTCAGTGAATTCACGCCACTGCTTCTCATATGTGAAAACACTCTCTTTACACTTTTGAATAAATGGTTCAATGCCATATTCTTCGATCTCATGTTTACCAGAAATACCAAGTTGCTTCTCAACGCCTAATTCTACAGGTAAACCATGTGTATCCCATCCAGCTTTTCTTAACACTTTATAACCAGCCATCGTTTTATATCTTGCTACTAAGTCTTTAATTGTTCGTCCAAGTGCATGGCCTACATGCGGTAGTCCGTTCGCCGTTGGTGGTCCTTCATAAAATACGAAAGACTGTGCGCCTTCTCGATTCTGAATTGATTGTTCGAAAATATTTTGTTCGTTCCACTGTTTGCGAATTCGTATTTCTCTTCCTACAGCTGATTCTTTTACATCTACTTTTTCCATATACAATCACTCCTTTGAATATTTTAAAGCACACAAAAAACCCGTCCCTATAAAGTAGGGACGGGTTTACCCGCGATACCACCCTAATTCTATTAGCTTTTTCACTAATAGCACTTAGCAACGTACTATCATACGTGTTCTTTGTAACGGTAGACATCCGTCCGGGCTTACTTACTTTCAGCCTCGGCTCCTCGGAGATGATTTTCAAATAACGTCTGCACACCGGCTTTCAGCAATATACCGGCTCTCTGGAGAACAGCTCACTATTTTACTCTTTCTCGTCTTCAGATTTGTATACTTTGTTAAAAGTTATTTTATGCCATTTAGCAACTAATTGTCAACTAATTCAAAATATATCCTTATCTTTTTCCCCTATTCTTATACAATTACTTTTCAAATTCTCGCAATGCTGCTAAATTTTCATCATCCTCAATAAGTTCAGCAAAGAATCCCGATTCATCCTCACGAAGGACAAATTCAAGCTCTTCCTTCGCCTCTTCATTTCTATTTAACTGCGCTAAATAACAAGCACGATCATATCTTGCTAACAAATCACTCGCGTCAATTATTAATACTTCATTTGTTATTTTTTCTGCCTTTATCGTTTGGCCGACACCATGATATGAAGATGCTAAAGAAAGAAGAATTGCTGTTTCATTTGGATGATGTACAGAAGCATTTTCTAATACATGAATTGCCTCTTCAAACCTTTCTTGACTTTGATATATTTCTCCTAAAGCAAGAAATGCTCTACTTACAAACGGTGTTTGCTCTGTTAATTGTAAGATAATCTTTTCTGCTTTTCTTTCTTCCCCTGCTTTAAAGAATACTTGCGCTTGCAGAAGAAGAGTATCATAATCATCTGGTAGTTCTCGAACCATTTGTTTCGTTAATTCCAAAGCATCTCTTAACATATCTTCTTCCTCGCACTCAACGAAAAGATTTACAAGTTGCTTCGCTACGTCATAATCCCATTTATTTTCTAGTGACGTGTGCAGAATCTCTATTGCTTCTTTATTCATCTCTACATTCTCATAAAATAGCGCAAATCGCTGTGCTGCCATACTATTTTTCGGATTTAACTTTAAAGAGATTTCATATAAATCAATTATCATAGTAACCATTGAAATTTCTTTCGCACGATTTTTCATACGATAAAAAGCTCTCGTAATGATAGATCGTTTCGGCTGTTCATGCAGCTGGCGTTCAATCCATATTTCCGTAACCGCAGCTGCAGCATACATGAATGCTGTACTTCTTTCTGCTTTTTTCACCTTTAATGTATGAAGAAAATCTCGTATGTTAGACAATTTTTTATGTTGCTCTACTGCTTTTACATAAACATCAAATATACGTTCATTATCAAAATCTTTTTGTATTACTTTCATTGCAACTTCAATTGCTTTTACATTTCTTTTTTTCACTAATACTTTTGCATAATGATATAGTACTTCTATATGCTCACCATCTAATTGTAGCGCGTATTCAATCTGTGCTTGTTCTTTATCTGTTTCATTCATCGCTCCGTACACATATGCAATCGCATCTAAACGCCATATTTCAGGTACTTCGTCCGCTAATTGTTCTAGTTCAATCAGCAATTCTTCCTGAAGGTTCATTTCTACTGAAAGCTGTGCCAAATATTCCATATTAATATGCAACGGCTCTTCTTTCATCGCCTGAACCATATGACTTTGTTCTTTAGAACGGTTTTCTTCTTTTTCGTATATTTCCGCAAGCTGTAAATGTACACCTACGAAATTCCCATCAAGCTCTAAGCATGTTTCATACGCCTGCTTTGCTTCCGTCAATTGCCCTAATGCCATAAGTGTTTCGCCAATTCGGTAATACGGTAATGCCGTTTCCATTTGTTCTATCGCCTTATTATATCTTTTCATCGCTTGGCCGTACTGTCCAATAGATTCATATAAAATACCTGCATAACAACCGTACTCACTTACTTCATTTCTTTGTGTAACGTTCTTAAAAATGCTATACCTCGTTGTACAAATTCCGTTCCTTTAATTCGATTCACATATTCATCTAACGCACTTGCTACATTATAATCACTTTTCTTTATACCATTTTCTAACTTAGATAGCGCTACTTTAAATCCTTCTTCATTTCCACCAAGTTCAATTTCAGCATCCCATAAAACCATTCCTGCATTCATGAGGAAATCTTGGCTCTTTTCAATTTGCTTCTCAAGACCAAGAATATATTCTTTTGCTTCCTTATATTGTTCTCTTGCCATATAAACTTGTGTAAGTCCAAAGTGAGCATAAACATCCTCATCATTTTCTTCTAAAGCACGCTTATACAATACTTCTGCTTCTTCCAAGCTATCATTTTGAAAATGATAGTCACCTAATTTTACGTAAAGAGGTGCTTTATCATCACAATTCTCAATACCGTTTAATAAAATTTCTTTCGCACTTTCCTCATCCTTCAAATCAGATTCGTATATTTCCGAAAGTTTCGTATAAATGTAAGGTGCATTACTATCCAAATGAATCGCTACTTTAAGCCCTTTTATTGCTAAATATAATTTCCCTAGTTGATGTGCACATCTCGCTCGTTCATACCATACATGCGCTTCATATTTATACTCTTTTAACAAGTCATTAAAGATTTCATATGCTTCTTCATATCTTTCTAAATCTATTAATATTAAACCGTGATTTGTTAAAGTGAACCTTTCAGGACTACGCTCTAACGCAACTTGAGAGTATTGCAATGCTTTTTCAGATTGATCAATATACATATAGGATAAAGCGAGAAAACTCCAAGCAATAGGCTGATCTGCGTCTAATTGTAACGATGAACGAAAGCTTGAAATCGCTTCTAGATAACTTTCCTGTTCAAACGCATATCTTCCGTTTATTAGATGATATAAAGCACGATTATTTTTCTTCTCAACGCTTGTCAGCATTTGCTCCGCTTTCTCTACTTCTTGAAGACGAATAAAACACTGTGCACCATGCAATTTAACAAAGTCCGAGTTCGGAAACTTTTCCATTAACTTATCGATACAATATAAAATAAATTCTTTATCTACTTCAACATCTAAGTGCTTTATCGTATATAACCACGTATTTGGATTATCACTCGTTTCTTTTAAAAATTGTACTAAGTTACTAATTCCCTCTTTGTCATGTTCATCTAAATGATCCGTAAGAGAAAAAATAGATTTAAAATAACGATTTTCTTCTTCACTTAGAAACGCTAGTTGCTCCTTCTTTTCTTTCGGAACAAACGTGATTGCTAAACAGCCTGTATAACGATATTTTTCTTGTAATTTACTATATTCCACAAGAACTGGTTCTATAAAGTTTGGATCTTGAACATAGAAAGCTTGCAATGTATCATCATATCCAGATAACACTTGTACGTGTGAAGCATGCTCAATATCTATACTTAATAAAACAGGAATCCCTTCGTCAATCAGTCTCTTATAATTCTCTTCATTTCCTTTAAAATAACGATATTCATAACCTAATTCTTCTAAATAAGAAACAGTATCTGAAAACTTCGAACCTGTCATATCAAAAATAAACTCTGCTATTTCATCTTGTGTACGTTTCTCTCCCCATATACGCAACATCATCTCTAAACTTGTCGGAACACAATAATTATCCTTTTGTACAATAGGAACTATCGGCAAGTGAACCTTTTTTCCATCCGGATTTTTTTCTAAATTATGATATAAAGATTCTTTTAAACTCTTTTCTTCTTTTAATAGTTTTTGTAAATCTGCAAATTTATTCATTTTGTACAGTGCTTCTGCACGTAAATGTACAAAGTAAGTATTATAGGCATGATATGGCAGCTGAGTATTTATGTTATCTATTACCGCTAACATCTCTTCATATTGCTCTAAATCTAATAAATACTTTATCTTCTCAAAATGAAAATATGGTACTTGTGGGAATTTTACAATCGCATCATCGATTAACTGTATCGCGCGTTTTTGGTCTCCTTTATTCGCATACAATTGTGATAATAAATAGGTAGATAACTCTTCACAATCTTCATGCTGCATGCCAGCAATAAATTGTTCTTCCGCTTTCTCCCATTCACCTGTATGCATATAAACGTAGCCCCATTTATCAAACACTGCGCGTGCACTGTACTCCTCTGCTTTTTGCATATACATTAACGCTTCTTCGTTTCATTTCTAAAAGACATCGTACTAACGTAAAATATGTTTTCGCTAAAAAATCTGCATCTATTTCTTCTTTACTTAACTCTTCTAAAGAAGATTTTAACAACTGCTCCGCTTCAAGAATTTTCCGCTCATCAATTAACTCATCACAATATAAAGAGAGCGTTCTCATATTTGGGAATTTTTTATAAGCGTAACGAATGAGGAATGAACTGTATTGGTGCATAAGCCCTTCATCAGTAAGGCGAATTAATATATCGAACTCCTTATGCGAAGGAATATTGGCAAGCCACTTCTTCACATAGGATAAAGTATTCGTTTCTTTTATATATGCAATTTCATTATTTATTTCCTGTAATCCATCTACAAATCTCTTGTCTTTTAAACAAGTTTCTAACTGCTTAAAATCTAGCATGCATTCACCTCGAATTTATATTTAAACTGCTACTTGCTTAGATTTTACACACCATATAGTATGTATTCAACTAAAATCTCTTATAGTGGATGGTATTAATTAATATTATTCAAATTTATAACAAAATATAGTAAAAATGATTGTCTTTCTCCGTATTTTGTTTAATTATATGGAATAACGTAACATGCGGTTTTAATCTTGTAGAAGCTGAAATTAGTACATAAAATTATATCGGCGATAATTCAAATATATCAGCGATTCTTTCATTTTATCGGCGATTTTCAAATTATATCGACCGATTCTTAACATTTATCAGCGATTATATGTCGAATATCGACTTATCGACATTAAACGACAATCCTTATACATCATACCTTTTAACAAACTATGTCACCAAATGTAATTTTCATATTGGGAGCGTATACAAAAGAAGAATACACATGAAATATTTTAAAAAATCGTAGTTCAGCTTCATATTGAGCTAGCGCATTATCATATGTTAATCCTCTGGCTATTAAACGTTCTACAAATTGTTGCTTATCACCCGGATCACCTGCAATCCCCTCTTCTTTTAATGATTGATACAAATCGTTTTTATCATTGTGATGCATATTTGAATCTAAAAAGTTCACTTTATCGCTTACTCTACATTCAATATTTTTCACACCTAATTCACTTAAATATATCGGTATTTTCATGCCTATATTGCCATCTTTACCATTTCTTTGCGTATCACTTTCAAATAATTTCTGCAAAACACCTAGCTGAATAAATTCCGATTGTTTCTCCCATCTAGTAAATAAGAAGCCATATTAGAAATCCAATGTGGTTCAAAACAGATTATTTTCCCGCCTCCTTTTATATACAAAACTAAAGTTCTCTATATAATAGCCGTATTCCTACACTTTTCTTAAAATTTCAAAGCAAAAAGCTAGTGTATTATTAAAAATACACTAGCTTTTTATTTGGAAGAAAAATTTAACAAGTACAATCACAATCAAAACAATCCGTACAGTCTAAATCGTCACAATCTGCTTTTCTCTTTCTTTTGTTTCTTTTAAGATAATAATACAGTAGCCCAAACAATAGTATACAAATAACAAAAGCTATTATTGCTTCTGTATACTTATTTTGAGTCATAAAACCAATTCCACTTCCGCCTGAAATAAAAATTAGAATTAAATAAATCCAGAACATCTATGTAAATACCTCCATTACTATATATCTTAAGATAATATCCATATAACACTAGAGGAAATGAATAATCCCATACCATTACCGCTTAATACACCAGTAGTTATTCTTAGCAAATTTGAGCTACTTCTCCATTTCCACTTTTGGGTGAACCCATCGATAAGTAACGGAATTTGAGCGAAAAATGATAGTATGATTGCCAAAAGAAATGAAGGTGTCATATAAAAATAAATTGGAAACATTAAAATCCCAATAAGCATGCCTGTACAACGCGCACATAAAGGTATGTACTTTTGTAGTTTAAAAAAACTCCTATCTAATCTTCTATGACAAGGAATTTGTAAAATAAAAGTTCGAATCAATATGAATCACCCTCTCTAAAAAGATTTTAATTGATTTTGCAAAAAAAATATATATCCAATAAAAAAACAAACCAGGTTTATACTAGACCCAGTTTGTCAGTTTACTACTATGTTACATCTCCTCAGGTGCCTCCACCCCAAGTAAACGTAATCCTTCTTTTAATACAACCGTCACAGCATAAACCAATGCGAGTCTGCTGTCTTTTTCTTTGCTCTCTTCTAATATACGAACATTACCGTAATATTTATTGAATGATTGTGCTACATCTAATATATATTTCGAAATAATCGATGGCTCATTTTTATTGAAAGCTACTTCAATTATTTGCGGGAATTTATTTAGTAATTTTACGACACTCCAGCTATGATCGTCTTTTAAAGCAAATGTACATGTTTCAAATTCTATACTTTCTTTTCTTAAAATAGAACAAGCACGTGCATGTGTGTACTGTACGTACGGGCCTGTTTCTCCTTCAAATTTCAGCATATTTTCTAATGAGAATTCAATATTGTGCATACGCTCATTTTTTAAATCGTGGAAGATGACTGCACCAACACCGACTTGCTTTGCTACTACTTCTTTCTGTTTTAAGTTTGGATTTTTCTCTTCAATATTTTGTTTTGCAAGTTCGATTGCTTCTTCGAGTACTTCTTCAAGTAAAATAACTCTTCCTTTACGTGTCGACATTTTCTTACCATCTTTTAAAATGAAGCCAAACGGTACGTGTTCCATACCATCAACCCAAGTATAGCCAAGTTTTTTTAATACGGTGAAAAATTGATTGAAATGTAAGCTTTGTTCTGGACCAACAACATATAGCGCTTTATCAAACCCATAAGTGTTTTGACGATATAAAGCTGCCGTTAAGTCACGCGTTGCATAAATCGTCGCACCATCTGATTTTCTAATTAAGCAAGGCGGCATTCCTTCTTCTTCTAAATTAACGACTAATGCACCTTCTGATTCTTCAAGCAACTCATGTTCTTCTAAAATCCCAATAAAATCTTCCATTAAATTATTATAAAATGCTTCTCCCTGAAAATTAGTAAATTCTACGCCGAGAAGTTCATAAATGCGAGAAAATTCTTTAAGGGACTCATGACGGAACCAATTCCAAAGCTCTACCGCTTCTTCATCACCTTCTTCTAATTTCTTAAACCAAGCACGTCCTTCTTCTTCTAGTTCTTCGTCGTCTTTTACCTCTTCATGGAATTGGACATATAACTTAAATAGCTCACGTATTGGATCTTCTTTAACTACTGCTTCATTTCCCCATTTTTTATAAGCCGTAATTAACTTTCCAAACTGTGTTCCCCAATCTCCTATATAATTAATCCCTACAACTTCATAGCCACATTTTTCAGCGATATGTTTCAGCGAATTTCCTATCATTGTAGAACGTAAATGCCCCATCGAAAAAGGTTTCGCGATATTAGGAGAGGAATAATCAATTACTACTGTTTTTTCACAGCCAAAGTGGTTTTGACCGAACTCTTCTTTCTCCGCTAAAACTGTTTTTAATACTGCATCACTTACAGTTTCACGATTGAAAAATACATTTATATAAGGACCAACGGCTTCTACTTTCGTAAAAAACGGATTATTTAATTTCTCAGCAACTTCCTTTGCGATAAGAGCTGGCGCTTTTTTATATTGCTTCGCTAATGAAAAGCATGGGAACGCTGCATCTCCAAATTCATCTTGTTTCGGTGTTTCAATTAAATCTAAAATTTGTTTATGCGTTAATTCATTCGTGAAAATATTAGATAAACTTTCCGCAAACTGCATTTTATAATCCATGATACAACCTCCTTATTTTTTAAAACACAAAAAACTCGTCTCTAAAAAAGAGACGAGTTTTAACCCGTGGTACCACCCTTGTTGTTCGTTACGAACCACTTTCCCGTTTATAACGAGGACAGGGGGCCTCGGCTTTCTCTACTATTCGTTCAAGAAGCATCTCCGAAGTGCGCTTCATCTTTTTCTTCCGTACTAGGCTCACACCATCCCTAGCTCGCTTTCCTTCTAAAAAAGACTACTCTCTTCATCACAGACAGTATATTTAATTAATTATTGCTTATTATACATCTTTTCAAACAATTAGCAAGGGTCAATTACACCAAAGTGAAACTTAGCACTTTTTCTTTTGTATACGTGGAAATTGTGTTTTTCAAATCTAGAACTACGAAAATGATCTTTTAAAACGACACGTTTTCTCGCCACTCGTTTTGCCTCCGCAATTGTTTCGTCAGTAATATCATGATACAAAGCGAAGTGTTTTAATCCTTTAATTCCGTCAGATTCTATGACAGTTTCTTCAAACATCGGATCAAGGTAAACGACATCGTAACTATTGTCTTCACATTGCGCTAAAAATGAAAAATGCTCCATTTGCTTTACTTGAATTCTTTGCATTGCTTCATCAATTTCAGAAACGGATGAAGACCATGTTTTCAAACCATTTTCCATAATATAAGCCATATACTCATTGCCTTCAAGTCCTGTTACTTTTCCGCTTTCACCAACAACATAACTAGCTACAATACTATCTGATGCCATACCGAGCGTACAATCTAACACTGTCATTCCTCTCTCTAATTGCGTGGCTTGTACAAACGGATCGTGTTCTCCACGCATTAACCTTTTCACACGAAACATCGCTGAGTTCGGATGAAAGAAAAACGATTCTTCCGTACCTTTCGGATAAATAGCTAATCGGTTCTTCCCTACGACAAGCACATCTTGTTCATACTGCTCATGCAGCTTATGTACTGGTATGTCATTACGTTTAACGAAAGAAGCATTTAATTCTGCTGCTACCTCGTTTGCATAATCTGTCATTTCTTTATTCGTTCTTCCTGCTGTTGTTACGTTCATGGTTTCACCTCTATATAAAGAAAAGAGGGAGATTTACTCTCCCCCTTCTTTAGCAATTCTTTTCGAAAGCTTGTTCTAAGTTCGTAATAATTTCGTCCATAGTTGCACCTTCAATTTCATGACGGTGAATGAAGTGAACAACTTCTTTTCCTTTTAATAATGCCATAGATGGTGAAGATGGAGGAATTTCTCCGAAGTATTCACGCATTTTTGCAGTAGCATCTTTATCTTGACCTGCGAATACAGTTACAAGATGATCAGGTTGTTTTTCAGCACGAACAACCGCTTGACCTGCTGATGGACGTGCTAAACCAGCTGCACAACCACAAACAGAGTTTACAACTACTAAAGTTGTACCTGATGTATTTTCCATAAATTCTGTTACAACTTCTTCTGTAGTTAACTCTTCAAACCCAGAACGCACTAACTCTTGGCGCATTGGGATTACCATTTGGCGCATGTATTCTTCATAAGCATTTGACATCTTGTAATCTCTCCTTCAACTTTCATTCCAAATTCATCATATCACGCTCTATTAATAGGTGCAAAAGAAAGATAACGATGATTTCATTTTTTTGTAGGGATTTCACAAACCCCACCGCGGCAATGTCCCACTGGAACAAGTTTTCTATTATTAGCGATATAATCGTATACTTTACTTCCAAAACCAAGTACGGTAGATAGCTTTATAAAAGGAACTGCAAACCAATAAGATGGAACGGCCTTTGCTAATACATCTATGCTCTGAATACCGTCATACCACTTATTATTTTTAAAAATATACAGTCTTTGTTCCATCTTACTTTGTAGTTCTTGAGAAAGCTCATACTTCTCAACTACATCTTCATTTCGAAATGAAACAAATTTCATCTTACCCTTTTTATCTAATTTTTTCGTACGTTCTGCAACGGCCGTACACATCGGACACCAACTATCATAGAAAACAATCATACATTATTCCCCTTTACGTGACTCCGTCATTTGTTTCCATACAGAACCTTTTGCCTCTTCTCCGCCTTCAATACGCTCTAATGCTAGACGTGCTTGCATCGCTACTTCAAACTCTGGATCATCTTGCGCTGCTTTTAATGCTGGAATCGCACTTTCATCTCCAAGTTCAAATAAGAACATCGCTGCACGCCAGCGTACTAATTTACTTGGATCTTTCAGAGATTTAATCATAACGAACATCGCTGCCGGATCACCTACATCTGATAAACAATCTCCTGCAGTACGGCGAACACTTACAGAGCGATCTAACAACGCTTTATATAATAACGGTAATACTTCATCACCTTTTACCATACCTAAATACGCTGTTGCTAAGCGGCGTATTGAAACTTTTTCATCATCTAACGCCATCTTCAACACTGGAATATCTTCTTCAGTAGGATCCATTTGTTCTAATGCTGCAAAACGGTTTTTCCAGTCAGAATCTTTCATCATCTCTTCTGTTACTTTATATGGCTCACGCTTTTGAATCGTTACTTCAACAGCACCTGCTTGATTTAATAATTCTTTAACCGTTTCATTTACACGTTCTTCTGAATAAGCAGCAACAATCTCTTCCACTACTTCTTTCCCAATTTCTTCAAAATTACCGTAACGTGTACTTTGTTCTACCCATTTACGCTCTTTTACAACGTTTGGTGCAGACATTTGCACTTTCATAATTGATTCTTTAAAACGATCAGGTAAACCAACACGTTCTTCCGTCGTTCCATCTGTTAACTTTACTTGCATTGGAATTGTAAAGAACATTTGAACAAACACTTTCACTTCTCCAAAATGAGCAAGTTGTTGTTCTTCACTTTCTTCTACTACTTCTTCGCCGAAAACAGCACGAACTTGTTGTAATAAAACTTTCCAGTCAAACTTCGCATTTCGCTCCACTGCTAAAAAGTCAGCTACATGATACACACCTTTAATGCCTTCAATTTTCAAAATTTCTTGCACTTGCATTGGTGCTTGTTCTTTATTTTCATTTGTATAATTATTACGCGCTCCTGATGGTAATACTTCATTCAAAATAACTTTCATTGTATTTGGACTTGGCGTCGGTTCAATTGCTTTAATCTTCACGTAAAAAACTCTCCTTTATTGCATGTTCTTAGCTGTATTGTAACATGTTATCACTCTATACTCCTACTCGGATGCTTAATTTTACTACTTTCGTCCCGCTACCATACTATTTCATTCTTTTTTACATTTCAAATTAGGAATGAGATTTTAAAAGATTTCGTTTCCGATGATTTTTATTTTTCATCCATTTCTTGAGGCATCGCCAGTATTTTTGAAAAAAACACGCTAAGCAAAAAAATATAATAAGCTATCCATATGGATAGCTTATTTACATAATTTTCGTTATTGGAAGACAACTATTTTTATAATACAAAAGACAGAAAAGTATATAGATTCTACAAAATATTTTGATTATGATACATTTACAGAATCTCTTATTTTGTAATTAATGTCTTATTATTTTTTGGAGGGAATTCGATGAAAAAGTTTGTTTTGATATTTGGGCCACAAGCAGTTGGGAAAATGACAGTTGGACAAGAACTAGCAAAGATGACTGATTTAAAATTATTTCATAACCATATGACAATTGATTTATTGGAGCCATTGTATGGATTCTCTTCGGAAATGTGGCGATTGACCCATCTTTTTCGAAAGGAAATATTTCAATCATTTTCAAAGAGTGAACATTATGGAATGATTTTTACATACGTATGGGCGTTTAATGAAAAGAACGATTGGGATGATGTTGAAAGTATATGTAATATTTTTCGTTCCCAAGGGGTTGATATTTATTTTGTTGAATTAGAAGCTGATGTAGAAGAAAGACTTCAACGAAATAAAACACCTCATCGACTTGAACATAAGCCAACGAAAAGAAATATTGAACAATCTGAACAAAATTTATTAAGCACATTTGAAAATTTTAGATTAAATTCAAGAGAAGGAGAAATTACAGAGAAAAATTATATAAGGATCAATAATACGAATTTAAATGCTACAGAAGTAGCTGAAATTATAAAGAAAGAATTTCAACTATAGTTTTTTTAAACAAATTGAACAGTTCCAATTTTATGAATATAGTATACATTTCTAATTAACATAACGTCCTATTATCGGTAGCAACAAAAAGGAGGATTCCTTACTCTCAGAAGGAATCCCTTTTTTTATTTTCTATCACTCGATTCATCTTTTTATACATTCCTATCCTGTGATGGGTTTTACCATTCTCGTTTGTTACTGGATTAGCCAAAAAACGTTATAAAATTTTGTATACTCTTTACTTGTTTTTTCAAAAAAGCTGGCGGTATCCCCTCTTTAAGTTTATTAAAATACTTTCCACAATTTTTTCCGAAGCTATTACTTAAAATCACCTTTTATTACGATGCCCCCTCCCGCCTTCTCTCCAAAAAGGTAATACTCTCAATCACAACTTCAGTTCTATATATTCTCTTGCCTTGTTCATCATCGTAATTACTAGTCTGAATACGCCCTGTAATCCCAACGAGCGACCCCTTCTTACAATATTCAGCTACATTCTCAGCCGATTTGCGCCAAACGACACAATTAATAAAATCGACTTGTTGTTCACCTAAACTATTTCGAAATCCTCTATTCACCACAACACATATTCGTGCATAAGCGACGCCTTGTTTTGTGTAGTATAATTCTGGCTCCTTTGTCAATCTACCGATTAATACAACTCGATTCATCATAAGTTATACCACCTCACATGTTTTTCTTCATTGTAAGGAGAAATGTTTGAATGGTAAAAAGCACAAAATGATATATCCGTAAGTAGAAAGTATTATTTTGGACCTTACAAAACAAAAAAAGAAACCATACATAGTTCAAACATGTATGGTTTCAAAATTTATTACACTTCAGTACAAGATATGTAATATCCTCCGCGAGCCATCTTTATTTCAGCACGGTACATTACATTTTCTAAGTAGAAAGTAATCGGTTTAACTTTACTCTCAAATTTTAGTCTTTCATTGCATTCAGTTGCATATCCTTCAATCGCTGAAGTAATAACTTTTGATGATGGATACGTTAAAGCTTCATCTAGTTCTATGAAAAAACTTTTAGAAAATAGTTTTTTCATAATCCCTTTCTTCTCTTTCATCATATTCCATCCCCCCTTAACTCAAGTTACCAATATCCATATTATACCATAAAATCAATTTATCTTTAAAAATAAAAAAATCCTGCATTTCTCATGCAGGATTTTTTTATTAGTCATTTTTCGTAAAGTAAGAAACGAAACGAAGAATTTCTAAGTATAACCATACTAATGTAAGCATTAGTCCCATCGCAGTATACCACTCCATATATTTCGGAGCTTGACTACGTACACCATTTTCGATTAAATCGAAATCTAGTAATAAGTTTAATGCAGCAACTACAATAACAACTGCACTAATAATAATACCGATTGTACCACCTTGGTGAATGTATGGAACAGTTACACCAAACATATTTAGTAGGAATACGACTAAATACATAACCATAATTCCAAGTGTTGCTGCCATAACGCCTGTACGGAATTTATCCGTTACTTTTACTACACGTGTTGCATATAACACTAACATTGCAAATAGAATTGAGATTGTTAGTAATACAGCATTTAAAACGATAGAATCGCCAAATTTCATTGTATAAACTGCTGAAATACTTCCTAACACAACCCCTTCTACCGCTGCATAGATTGGTGCACCAAAAGGTGAAATGCGCGGGAAGAACATAGACGCGAATGCGATGATTGCCGCAACGATTAAAGCACCAATTAATACTGGCATCTTCATCGTCCCCTGCATCATCTGTATGTATGAATAGACAGACGTTGCAAGTAGCAAGATAAGCATAATAAACGTTTTGCCTACTGTTCCGCCAATCGTCATCGCAGAAGCACTTGCTCCCTCTTTACGGAATGCCTCTTTTTTCAGCATTGGATTAGATGTTCTCATTTTTTCCCTCCTAAAATAGGTTCTACCAATAGTGTAAAGTTTTTCTCTTTACTTTTCAATATATGCAGCTTGTTTTTATTTTAATCCTTCAACGATGTCTGATAGTTCACTCCATCTTTCCATCTTTTTTTCTAGCTCTTCTTCTGTTTTCTGCTGTGCTTCAGATAATTCTTGTGCCTTTGTGAAGTCAGATCCAACTTTCGCAAGTTCTTCTCCAATTGACTCAATTTTCTCTTCAAGTTCGGCAATTGTATCTTCAATCGTTTCCCATTCACGCTGCTCATTGTATGAAAGTTTACGTTTACGTTGTTGTTTTGGAGCTTCTTCTACAACTTTTTTCTCTTTTTGAACTTCCGCTTTCTCCATAAGTCCTCTCGTTTTTTCCATTTCTAAATAATCTGTATAACTACCTAGAAACTCACGCACTTCGCCTCCGCCAGTAAAGATGAACAGTTCATCTACTACTTTATCTAAGAAGTAACGGTCATGCGATACAGTTAAAACGACACCTGGGAAATCTTCTAAATAATCTTCTAGTACTGTTAATGTTTGTGTATCTAGATCGTTCGTAGGTTCATCAAGTAAAAGTACGTTTGGTTCTCCCATTAAAATACGTAATAAATATAAACATCTTCTTTCACCACCAGATAGTTTACCAAGTGGTGTACCATGTGAATGCGTCGGGAATAAGAAACGTTCTAACATTTGAGATGCACCAATTACTTTTCCATCTGTCGTATGAATAACTTCTGCAATCTCTTTAATGTATTCAATCATACGCTGATTTAAATTCATCTCTTCATTTTCTTGCGTATAATAAGCAACTTTTACAGTTTGCCCAACTTCAATTTCACCACTATCAGGAGATAACTTACCTGCAAGCATATTTAATAGCGAAGATTTCCCGCTTCCATTCGCTCCAATAATTCCGATGCGATCGCCTGGTTTCACGATATGATTAAAGTTGTTTAATACCGTTTTATCACCAAATTTTTTCGTTACATCTTTTAACTCAAGTACTTTTTTCCCAAGACGGCTACCGCTAAGTGCAATATCAACTAACTGTTTTGCAGCTGGTCCTTCTTGTGCCTTTAGCTCATCAAAACGCTGAATACGCGCCTTTTGTTTCGTAGAACGGGCTTTTGCACCACGACGAATCCAAGCAAGTTCACGACGATATAAATTTTGGCGTTTCGATTCTTGTGCCAATTCTTGCTCTTCACGAAGTGCTTTCGCTTCTAAAAATGTACTATAGTTTCCTTCGTAGCTATATAGTTTACCATTATCTAATTCAAAAATACGATTCGTCACACGATCTAAGAAATAACGATCATGGGTTACAAGTAATACCGAACCTGTATATCTCGCTAAATATTCTTCTAACCATTCAACTGTCTCATGGTCAAGATGGTTCGTAGGCTCGTCTAAAATTAATAAATCCGGTGTTTCAATAAAACATTGTGCCATTGCGATACGTTTTTTCTGTCCACCAGATAAATTCCCAACAATTGCAGTGAAGTCCGTAATTCCTAATTTCGTTAAAAGAGATTTCGCATTTGCATTTGCTTCCCATGCACTCATTGCATCCATACGTTGCTGCACTACAAATAATTGTTCCTGTACTTTTTCATTACTTGGATCTTTTTCAATATTTAATAGTGC
Source organism: Bacillus cereus group sp. BfR-BA-01349 (assembly GCF_022663795.1). Taxonomy (NCBI): domain Bacteria; kingdom Bacillati; phylum Bacillota; class Bacilli; order Caryophanales; family Bacillaceae; genus Bacillus; species Bacillus cereus group sp. BfR-BA-01349. The sequence goes on along the minus strand of NZ_JAKUGE010000063.1, from coordinate 3,935 downwards.
TTTTTCATAATCACGAAGAAGACGAATTAAAGGTGTATCACCATGGAACACTTGCTCTAATACTGTCAGTTTTTCATCAAACTCTGGTTGCTGTGATAAATAACTAATTGTATACCCACGTGAATGCGTCATATCACCTGTATCAGGAGTTTCTAATCCTGCAATTATTTTTAATAATGTCGATTTACCAGTTCCGTTTACACCAATAATTCCGACACGTTGTCCTTCTGTAATACTACATGATAATCCATCAAATAACGGCTTTTCCCCATATGATTTTGATAAGTTCTCCACAGTTAACATTTTCATATTTGTGCATTCCACTCTTTCATAAATTGTTCAATAAACTGTTCCATATAACGATGACGAATTTCAGCCTCTTGTTTTGCTGCATTCGTATTCATTAAATCTTTTAATTTCAAAAGTTTTTCATAAAAATGATTTAAAGATGGATCATTATTTTTTCTATACTCTTCTTTCGTCATTTCTTCACGCGGCGGAATAGTTGGGTCATACATTAATCTCCCTTTCGCCCCGCCATATGCAAAGGTACGAGCTATTCCAATTGCTCCAAGGGCGTCTAAGCGATCCGCATCTTGAACAAGCTTCCCTTCAAGTGAATCCACTTTACCGCCATGACCACCTTTATAAGACATATTGGCGATGATATGAAGAATATGTTTACTTTCCTTTTCTTCAACACGTAGCTCTTCTAACCAATCAGAAACTTTTTTCATTCCTGCTTCTTCACTTTCATTTAGCTTTTCATCTGCCACATCGTGAAGTAATGCTGCCATTTCAATTATAAAACGATTTCCACCTTCTTGCTCAGATAAAGAAATCGCCATTTTATGTACACGTTCAATATGATACCAATCATGCCCACTCGCATCTTTTTCTAAAATATGTTTTACAAAAGTAATTGTTTTTTGAATTTTTTCTTGTTTTGTCATTTTATCTTCACCCAGTTACTTATTGTAACACGCCCGCATTTTTTCATCACATATTTTCTTGTCCGCCCATACACTAGGTGGTAGGCATCATCATGAAGGAGGAATAAACATGTTCTATAATAATCAACCGCCTTATCCAAGGCAACCATTGTATCCTCAACAACAAGAACAGAGATACACAGAACAATACGAAGAACAAGAGTTACAACAGCAAGAGCCACAATATGACGAAAACCCATATGCAACAAAGCAAAACCTAGAAACTGAATTTCAACAAAATCCATATGACACACGTCCAAATTATGAATATCCTCAAAATCCATATGCAGCACCACAAAATCAAGAACAGCGATATCCTCAAAATCCATATGTAATACCACAAAACCAAGAACAACAATATCAACAAAATCCATATGCAGTACCACAAAACCAAGAACAACAATATCCTCAAAATCCATATGTAGCACCACAAAACCAAGAACAACAATATCCTCAAAATCCATATGTAGCACCACAAAACCCATACACAACTCAACCACAACAACCGCAATACCAACAACAAATGTATCAACCAAACTACGACGCACGTGTCTCACCACCTAAACCACCAACAATAGATCCAACTCAACCACAAATTTTACCGCCTGGACCAACACTAGACATTACACAACCACAAATATTGCCACCTGGACCAATTACTGAACCAACACAACAACAAATTCAACAAGTTGTCGGTACACAGTTTTTACCTTTCAAGAAACCCGTACTAGATTTCGTAAAACCATGGGTAGATTACGGTTTAAATGAAGCAAAACATACATCACATGAACACGCATTAACAGAAGTTGCTGCGATTATGTTTTTAGTTGGTAAAGGCTTCAATCCGACGATTGCACATTATATCGTTGAATCTTGGGAGAAGAATGAGCAGTTTTAGGGTTGTTTATTTGATAAAATATAAAAAACACAAAAGTGCCAAACCCCTTATACCACAAGGGTTTTGGCACTTTTTAATATCTAAAACAAATTTTATTGAAATAATTATTTTTATAGATTTCCATACTTTTTTATATAGTACGTGAACATATACAGTACAAAAATACACCTTTGTATACACATTTTTAGAAACATCCTACGTTTATCAAACAATAACCAAAAGACGTACCTGCAACCTCATCATATAAATAATAGATATTAAAAAGAGGACACTATAAGCGCCCTCTTCCTTAGGTTTTAAATATGTTCTCCATGATCCATAAACACTTCAATTGCTTCGTTTTGTGGTATGTCTTTTACATTAGTAAGACCAAAAGTAAAAACAGCGGATAACATCATCATTAATAAGATTGCTTTTTTCATTTTAGCGCCCTTCTTTCTATGCTCTTTTTGTCTGCATCTAAAGCGATGTGCAAATACTTGCTTGCTTTTCTGTGATTTTCTGAACCATAGAATATTTCACCTAAAAGAGAAGCATATTCTTTTACCCAATCATATAATTCTTCTTTTTCAAAATACGAAATACCTTCTATAACCACATTTTCTAATTCTTCTTGCGGTACATAGTTATGTACTGCTTTTAAAATTCGGAAATGATGACGGTAACATAAGTCGCTAATCTTATAGCCATTCTCAATATATTCATTAGCGATATGACTATAATCTAACTTAAAATGTTCTCTTGCTAAAAGAAACATAGTTTTAGCGTTATTTTCTAATGAATCCTCTAAGTGTTTAATTGCTAACTCTGGCATGTTTTGACTTGCGTATAAAAGTCCTAAATTATGCTTAACTCGTTTAATAAGAAGTTCATCATTAGATTTTTGGAAGGTACCTAGTGCTGAAAGTAAATATTCCTCTGCACTTTCGAATTCATTTAGTCGAATGTGTGCCATTCCTAAAGTATTTAAGCATGCTGCAGTTTTTAATTCATACCCTGGACTAATTGAAAATACTTCATTCGCCTTTGTAGCAAATTGAACTGCTAAGATCGGTTTTAATACGTGATAGTAATGGACTGCAAGCCAATAATTAAATTCAGCTTTTTCAAATTGCATTCTTGCTTCACTATGGTTTGCTTTATTAATAGCGTAAATTGCTTTAAATAAATGATGATAGTACTCTAAAAATGTTTCTGTAGACTCTGGTAAAGGCTCGATTTTGTCCAGAATATCTTTTGTACTATCCATATCCCGAATTAGCAGTTTATACCGTGCATTCAATAAAGCGTAGTAGACTAATATTGTTTGGTCTTCCTTAATATTATTGATTTTATTTGCAATATCCTCTTTTATTTTCTGAGACTGTAATACACGTTGTGAAATCATAGCTTGATACCAGTCGTTTAATAATTTTGTGATTTCTTCTTTAGAAATAATGTCAACACTCATCTACTTCTACCCCCTTTTGTTAAATGTTACCATGACATGCTTGTTTGCATAAATAAGTTTTTGAATATTCTAACTTGAAAAAATTATTTTTGAATATTCATGTTAACAAATTGGTCCCTTTTCAAACCTTAAAAAAGAACACATGTTTGTTTTTAGTGGAATTAAAAAAACAAACGTGAGGTATTACATCATGGAATATAACGGCTTTCCTGTAGTACGTGGAAGAGGTATGGTGAAATGGAATCCGTTTGCTTCAATACCGGAGCAATACGAGGAAATACATAGTATGTTTGAGGAACAATATAAAGTACCTAAACCTTTTTTAACACAAGATACTATGGAACGAATAGAAAGAGCGTTAATGCAATCTTTTCACGAGGAAGAAGAAATACATATCTCATACTATCGTGATGGAATGGTGCAAGACATGTACATAAATGTATTACATATTGAACCGATGACGAAAATTATATATTGTACAGATGCTTTTGGTTTGAATACTAAGTTTAAGTTTGATGAATTGGTGAATATAAATTAAAAGAAGCCGCCCGACAGGACTGAAGTGCACCCCAATTGTTAGACACAGCCTAACAAT